>NZ_MDAW01000115.1:0-205568 GCF_002875385.1 Vibrio sp. 10N.222.52.B12
GGGCGGACCATACATTTTTGTTGGCTTTGAAGTGCACTTCATACACCGCCTCGAAACGCACTAATGTTGGCAGCAAGAACAAGTCAGACAGGGTAACGTCTTCGCCATGCAAGTAGCGCGACTGACCCAAACGCTGATCCAGTTGCGCTAGCGCATCAAACAAGGTTTTGCTCGCTTGGTCATATTGCGCTTGCGTGGTTGCAAAGCCGACTTGATACACCTTGCCATTCACATTGCTGTGAAGCCATCGATTTAGGCTTTCGATCTCTTCACGCAATGCGGCGGGTACCAACTCCACCGGATGTTTTGCTAAAGGTAGCCAACGCGTAGCGAGGTCCATTGCCATTGCGGCTGAATCATTGCCCACAATCGCATGGTTTTGCTTATCCCATAGCAAGGGAACTGTTACGCGTCCGGTGTAATCGCTTTTCGCTTTTACATACAACGCCGTTAGATTATTCGCGTTGTATAGAGGATCGGGATGTGCACCATCAAACTCCCAGCCATTGCTGTAACGCTTTGCAGCAACGGAAGAGACGGAAATAACTTCATCCAAACCAATATACTTGATCACTAAGTAAGGGCGATGGGCAAAAGGACAAGCCAACGACATGTACAAGTGATAGCGACCCGCTTCGATCTGACTTGGTAACGCGAATTGATCTTCTGCTGTCAGCTCACTTGCGTCTTTGTTTGGATACCAAACACCTTGTTCTAATACCGCCATACCTTACCTACCTTTATTGATTAGCTACTCTGATGAATCACTACTAATGCGAGTATAGATAACTTACAGAGACTTCTCGAAAGAGGTCATTAGCTCACTCAGTTCCGCTGAGGTCGCAGCATCAAATTTGCCATCTTGGAACTTGTCGTAGAAGCCGCCTAGGCTGTATGTGCCTTTTATATCGCCACCCCACCAAGGCATCAACTCAGCCATGGTTTTGATATTGGTCGCGCCGCCGTTTGCACCTGGAGATGTGCTCACTAGCAGAACTGGTTTCTTCGTGTCACCAAAGAAGGACGTACCTTGAGGCGCAACGCGTGATAGCCAATCAATCGCATTTTTCAGGAATGCTGGCATTGAGCCGTTGTGCTCTGGTGATGCAATGATGATCGCATCGTATTCGTTTAACGTTGCACGCAGTTTGTTTGCGTTTTCTGGGATGCCCTGACCTTCAACGTCCAAACCGTACATTGGCAATTCAAAGTCATTTAGGTCAATGGTGTTTACTTCTGTTTGTGTAGCTTGGTTTGCCAACGCTTGAACCAATAGGCTGTGGATTGATTGGCTGTTGTTGCTACCAGTAAATGCAACGATCTTTTTCATAGTGGAATCCTAATTACGTTTGCCCCTACTTATGTCGGGCACTCAGTGATTGAGGTGATATTAATTAACTCCCAACAGTGAATAAACACTATAATAGTGGCTATATAGTTCACCATCAGTGAACAATAAAGTATGAGGAAACTAATGCGTGGATAAGATCAGAGCATTAACCGTATTTCGTCGAGTGGTGGAGCTAGGTAGCTTCGTCGCGGCAGCAGAAGATTTAAATCTCTCAAAAGCCGCAATAAGTAAGAACATCAATGAATTAGAGAGCTATTTGAAAAGCCCTTTGATTAACCGCACTACCCGCAATTTACACATTACCGATAATGGTCAGCTCTATTATCAACAAGTGTGTCAGGTTCTCGATGCACTCAATAATGCAGACCGCTCAGTGATTGAGTCTTCCCACACATTAAAGGGCACGCTAAAAATCAGCATGCCGATGTCATTAGGGTTGATTGAGCTAAACCCCATCATCTGTGAATTTATGAAGCTACATCCAGAGCTATCCATCGAAGTGGTGATGAGTGATGAACATATTGATTTGATTGAGCAAGGGGTTGATATTGCCATTCGTGGCGGAGGCGAATTGGGTAACTCTAGCCTACGTTCGCGTAAACTATTGAATATTCGTCGTGTACTTTGCGCTTCCCCGCAATACCTTAAAGAATCGCAGCCGTTTCAATCACCAAGTGACGTTATATACCATCGTTTACTTAGCTATAGCCTCTCTTCAACTTCTCGCCGCTGGATATTTCAAAATGGCAGTGAGGTACTGGAAGTTGATTTGCCTGAGAGTGTTTACACCGTCAACAGCGGTTTGGCGCTCACCCAAGCCGCATGCGCAGGGCATGGGGTTGCGCTATTGCCAGACTTCTTTGTTGAGCCTCAGTTAGCATCCGGTGAATTGGTTGAGATTACCCCTGAATGGCAGATGGAAGAGCACGCGCTGTACATCGTTTACCCTTATCACAAAGAGCAGTCTCAAAAGCTGAGAGCCTTTATTGATTATGTGGTGGAGAGCTTCCAAACGCGATTCAAGCGTCAGTCAGATCCGCAGCAGATGTACTCTTCGATTATCAAGCTAGGGTCTTGATAACGAGGTTTAGCCAAAGAAAAGACAATAAAAAAGCCAAACTGGATAGTTTGGCTTTTCATCAAAATCATCCTTGCTCTTAGACATCAAGCCTACCAGAACAAGAGAATTGAAAGTTTATCGACGGCGGTTATTAAAGCGAGCACGATCTGAGCGTTGCTTTGCTGAACGCTCTTTGTGTGCAGACGCAGCCTTCGCTTGTGAAGCCAGAATCGATTCAACCGTCAGCTCCATTGGTTCACGCGGCTCCAATCCATGACGGAAAGTACGTGCGCGTGGTGGCAAGTTGTATTCGTATTCCGACGCCTTTGGCATGCGCTTGTAGCGGTATAGGTAGAAGTTCTCTACACGCTCGCGAGCCCATTCTGTTTTCTTCAGGTATTTAACACTGCTCGCAATGCTTGGCTTAGTGTTGAAACAGTTCATACGCATTGCTGTGTCGAGGATTTCCCAACCGTAATGGTCAACAAGCTGCTGCAACATGTCTTCTAATTTAAGACCGTGCAGAGGGTTGTTCTTCTGCAGTTCAATACGTTCTTCGTCGGTCATAAATTCATGGCTCATGAACGGCTCCTTAATTGTGGGTGGCGAGCGTTGTACTCACCACCTTACCTCTATTAGGTTTAGATTAAATCACTATTGCGAATAATCTGTTGTATTCTTCGTCTCAAAGACGATCTTTACGTCCAATTATTCACTCTGATCGGCGCTTGATTATGCAGCGCTAAGCACCTTTTGTTGGTGTGCCATGTACTCTTCAAATGTACCTTGGAAACTCACCAACTGTTTGTCTTTTACATCAATGATTGAAGTCGCCAATGACGATACGAACTCACGGTCATGACTAACAAAGATCAAAGTGCCCGTGTAGTCTTTTAATGCGCTGTTTAACGCTTCAATCGCTTCCATATCCATGTGGTTGGTTGGCTCATCCATCACCAAAACGTTGATGTCTTGCATCATTAGCTTACCAAACAGAAGGCGGTTCTTCTCACCACCTGAGCAGTTTTTCGCTTTTTTGTTGGCATCGTCAGCGGTAAACAACAAACGGCCTAGAATGCCACGCACCATTAAGTCATTGTGCTTCACGGTACGCCACTGAGAGATCCACTCAAAGATGGTCAGATCATTATCGAAGTCTGCACTGCTGTCCTGTGGACAGTAACCAATCGAAGCGTTTTCAGACCATTTTACTACGCCCTGAGTTTGCTCTAACTCGTTCACTAGGCAACGCAGCAAGGTCGTTTTACCCACACCGTTTTCACCGATGATCGCAAGGCGAGTGCCCGCTTCAAGTAACAAATTGCCTTTTTCAAACAACAACTCATCACCAAACGAGTGACCAAGGTCTTGCAGTTCCAAGGCTAAACGATGCAGTTTTTTACCCTCACCGAAATCAATCGATGGGCTAACACGGCTACTTGCTTTCACTTCGTCGAGTTGGATTTTATCCATCTTTTTAGCGCGCGAACTGGCTTGTTTCGCCTTCGATGCGTTCGCACCAAAACGGTTTACGAAATCTTGAAGTTCGTTGATTTCAGCGGTTTTCTTCGCGTTAGAAGCCAATAGCTGTTCACGACGAAGACCAGATGCCTCGAGGAAGTATTCATAGTTACCAGGGTAAATTCGCAATTCGCCGTAATCGATATCTGCCATGTGAGTACACACAGAGTTTAAGAAGTGACGGTCGTGCGAGATGATGATCATCGTACACTTACGCTGGTTCAACTCTTCTGCCAACCAGTTGATGGTATGAATGTCCAAGTTGTTGGTTGGTTCGTCGAGCAACAAAATATCCGGGTTAGCAAACAGAGCTTGTGCCAAAAGCACGCGCAGTTTCCAGCCCGGAGCAACTTGTTGCATCAAACCAAAATGCAGCTCTTCTTCAATACCTGCTTGCAGCAAAATATCGCCAGCACGACTTTCTGCTGTATAGCCGTCCATTTCTGCGAACTCGCTTTCAAGCTCAGCGACTTTCATGCCGTCTTCTTCACTCATTTCTGGTAATGAATAGATGCGGTCACGTTCTTGTTTCACTTCCCACAATTTGCGATCACCCATGATCACGGCGTCAATCACGCTGTATTGTTCAAACGCAAACTGATCTTGGCTCAATACGCCAAGTTTTAATCCTGGAGTAATAGAAACGTTGCCTGAACTTGGCATGAGCGCGCCACTCAGGATTTTCATGAACGTAGATTTGCCACAACCGTTCGCGCCAATCAGGCCATAACGGTTACCGTTGCCAAATTTAGCGGAAATGTTTTCGAACAATGGCTCGGCACCAAATTGCATGGTGATGTTGTTTGTACTAATGATAGCAGTGCCCTCGAAGTAAATTTCTTTTAATAACAAGCTCTTAATTTACTTTCGAGATACTGTTAAAAAAGGTCATATTGAATGTGGCCGCCATTCTATATGATTCATTCATAAGGTGATATAGGTCACATTCATATTGCGCCGAATTTTTCGAAAAACAAAAAGCGCGACATTTGCCGCACTTTCGTTTTTTCTACTCGTCACTATTAAAAGTCGAGGTGGTAGTTATTGTTGGACTGATTTAATGATACGACCCAATTCTTCTCTGATTCATTCGCACTCATGGGTACCCACTGAGCATACAACTGGCTCCAGTTACCATTTACCTCTAACTCCACTTCGCTGGTTCGTGTTGGATAAATGGTGGTAATGCGCGACATTGGATCGGCCACGACCACACCGTTTTCTGTGGTAAATGCCGCTTTGGTGTAAAGGTGTAAAGCGCCATCCGCAGAACCTTGATAGTTCATCGATATAGTAATGGTTTCTCCGATATCAAATGAAAAATCACGTTCCGCCACAATATCTTGGGTGTTATCGATGGTTTCAACAGTGGGCGTTGGTGCAGGCGTTGAAGAACCACCACCACCGCCGCCTCCACCACCACAAGCGACAATAAACACAGGAACGAACATGATGGTCAGCAGTTTTGTTGAAATTTTCATGTGAAGCTCCTTATTATTCCGCTACTGAAATGGTTTTTCCACTTACTGGCGTGCTATACCAACTGGTATCCGTTTCACCATTGCTCGATACCCACGCAGGAAAACCGGTATAAGCATGGCTGATGTCCATAAGTTCGATAGGATGTTCCCACTCATCACGAATGTTGATCGCCCAAGGCATGTTGTTATCGGTCAGGAAGTATTCCGAACCACCCGTATCGTCATCATGCATATTGAATATTGCATTGTTCATCTCAGCAGTACCGGAGAACGACTTAAAGTGCGTTTGCCATGTCATACCAGGGAATGTCGCCACAAAGTCGCCATGGTAGGTATTTTCAGCCGCAAAAATGAAAGAGTCATAAGGTGGATAGCCAACCAAATCTCTCTCCACAGGAGTGGTTAACTCAACAACAAGTTGGTATGCAAGGAGCTCAGCAGCTTGTTGGTTCAAACAACCACTTTGCGTTCGGTAATAAGTACAAGTCTCACTGAGCACGCCAAGCGATTCCAACTCTGCTCGTAGATCTTCTGAAACCACAAGAATCGTTTCACTACCAGATTGTAAGACCGTATGTTCAACCGCCTGCCCATTTTTCGTGAGCGTAACAGAAGCAACGTTTGTCGGGTCAACATTCGGCAGTTTTACAGCAAAGCCGTTTGAAAACCCTGCTCCCATTGCCTGTAAGGTGTAATCCACGGTGAAGGCTTTCAGTTCACGTTGACCATTCAACAGTTCAGTCACGCGGTAGCGCCACACCACATCGTTAAAATCGTAATCGCCCATTAATGGCCAGCGATCTTCAAAGGCCATGGTCGCATAAGAATTAGAACTTGGATAAACAGAAGTAACGGTAACATCTGGGTCGTTTTCTTGTACCAGCACTTCGTATTTAGAATCCGTCGTTCCATCCGGGTTTACACCGTCTACTGCGGAGAATGGTGAAACATCGACGGTAAACAGTAAGTCGTTAAAGTCATTGTCACCGTAGGGGCGAAGAAGATCCTCGAACCCCAACACAAGAAACTCGTTTTGCGTATCGATAAACGCAACATTATGTTTACGATAGAGCGCTGTTGATTCAGGGTTAAGGTTCGAATAACTATAGAAAGGCGTGTTCCAAGGACCTAAATTCAAAATATTGTTGTAAGTACTGGCTCCCCACCCATTTGGGATAACGAAAAATGCCAGCGTTTGACCTGCTGTCAACTGCACATTGAGGTCAATCGTATCACCTTCAGCCATCTCACCATCTGGTGCCTTGGAAGCATTAGGGAATACAATCACATGTGCGTTAACTTCGTCTTTGTTTGACGGTGGATTATCAGTGTCGTAAACGAAGTACCCCAATGCATTTCTATAACCAGCCCCTTCATTCAGAAACGTAATTGAGGCGGTCGCATAAGGGGCTCCATCGAGTTCATCGTCAATATCGATGTTCGAGTAACGCTCTGGTGCGATAAAGGCATTGTTGACGGCTGTACCCTCTGGCAGCATTGAATAAACATTACTGAGTGTGTCTTGTGGCAATGTCCCGGAAATAGAATACATATTATTCGGCTTGCCTTTTAGCGAGTAGTTTGAGCTATCGCTGCCAGATTCATATGCCAAATCACTGGTAGTAAGTGCGTATGCTGACGCAGATGCACAACAACACGTTAGCACGAACATTTTCCTTGTTTTCATATTATTCCCCTCGTCAACTGAATCGTTGGTTGTAAGGGGGATAACGCAAATATAGTGCCGAGTTTAAATCCTTAAAAAACAAAATCTTATTTAGATATTTTTATCATTATCATTTTGAGAATGAAGCTGATAGGCAAAGTGAAGCGAAATAGGAGAAGAAGAAAGAAATGCAAGAGGCGGATATCTGAAACAAAAAGAGCGCCCCGAAAGACGCTCTTAATATCGATGAATTCGAGTCTATGAACGCGCAGCCATTGGGTGGCTTGGACTCATCTCTAGCAAGTCCCACAGGTTGCCATAGAGATCTTCAAATACGGCGACTGTGCCGTAGTCTTGCTCCGCTGGCGGTCGAACAAACTTAATGCCCTGCTCTACCATTCGGTTGTAGTCACGCCAGAAGTCATCGGTGTTTAAAAATAGGAACACACGTCCACCAGTTTGATTGCCGATAAAATCATGCTGTTCTGGCTTAGACGCTTTGGCTAGCAATAATGTCACACCATTAGAACCCGGTGGAGAAACCACAACCCAGCGCTTATCTTGCTCTGGTTGGTAAGTATCTTCCACCAGCTCAAACTTCAGCTTATTCACATAGAAATCAATCGCTTCATCGTAATCTTTTACGACCAAAGCAATATGGATAATGGATTGTTTCATCGCGTTATACCTTTAGTTTTCCGCTGATTACCGTCTTTGCTGAGCCAATTAGTTTAATGCGCCCATTTTCAAGTAGTTCGGTTTGTAAGTGGCCGCCACGTGCTGAGGCTTGATAAGCTTTAAACTGATTTTGACCGAGCTTCTGCGCCCAGAACTGAGTCAGTGCGCAGTGGGCTGAGCCTGTTACAGGATCTTCGTTCACGCCCACCCAAGGGGCGAAGTAGCGCGAGATAAAGTCGAGAGCCGGGGAGTTCGATTGAGCAGTTACCACCACGCCACGCCCTTGAATGTTCTTTAATGCGTCAAAGTTAGGCTCGAGATCCAGCACGGTTTGTTCACTGTCGACTTCAATAAAGCCTTTGCTGTCAAACTGAGCGTAAGAAACCACCTGCTCTGCTTTCAATCCAAGCGCCGCTAGCAACGTAGCGTCTTGTTCAACATCCATTTCAAGCTGAGTCGAAGGAAAGTCGAGCTCAATTGTCGACTCGTTTACTTTTGCATGAAGCTCACCAGAGAGAGTTTGAAAGGCAATGGTATCGCCAACCTTCGCTAATCCTTGTTCTTTTAAGATTTGCGCTGTGGCTAATGTGCCATGACCACATAGCGCCACTTCTACCTTAGGTGTGAACCAACGCAGACGCATGTCTTTCAAACAGAGAAAAGCAGTTTCTGATACCGCCATTTCTTCAGCGATAGAGAACATCAATGCTTCTGGTAACGGTTCTTGTGAGAGACAGACTCCAGCAGGGTTTCCTTTGAAAGGTTCGGTGGTGAAAGAGTCCACTTGGTAGATATCGAGATCCATGATGCGCTTCCTAATACTGCTATTTTGGCAAGATGCCAAACAGCTTATCGGTTTCACCGCAAAGCGACAATGCATGCCCTGGTTGTTCTTGCAAAACACAAATAAAAGGCACCCTTTGCGGTGCCTTTTTACATTCTGATGCTTGTTCAGCTCAAACCAATAACGTTCAGTTTACCTGAACGAAACTTTAAAATTACTAGATATAATTAACCATTCATATTGGATATCTTATTCCCGTGCTTTGATGGACATCAAAAACAAATCGTTTTTCCTGCCTCTTCAACACTTCTTTGGATGCTCACCCAAAGAAAATAAATAAGAAAAATCAAACTCATAGGTATTCAATATGAAACAGCCTTTAAAAGCGTTAGTGCTGGCTCTGGGGTTATCTCTCGGAACCGCCAACAGTTACGCACTCTCTCTCGAACCGCTAGACAAAGATTTTACTTTGCAACTTCTTGGTTCTGGCGGACCAATCTCTGATGACCTTCGTGCCTCGTCTGGTGAACTGGTTTGGTGGAAAGGAAAATCACGCGTGATGATCGATGCCGGTGGTGGTGTCTATCTGCGTTTTGGGCAGGCGGGCGGCAAACTGGAAGACTTAGATTTCCTTGGTTTAAGTCACTTTCACACCGACCACGTTGCCGACGTTCCAGCCCTGCTAAAAGGGGGGTACTTCTTTGATCGTGAAGATCCTCTCGATATCGCGGGTCCAGAAGCGGGCTCTGCATTTCCTAGCTTGACTGGTTACATGAAAGCGCTTTTCGACGGTGATGAAGGCGCGTACGCATATCTGAACGGTTTGTTTGATGGCAGCGATGGCTTGTTCCCTGTCACAATTACCGATGTGCCATACAAAACTTCCCAAGGCACCAAGGTGTACGAGCAAGATGGGTTAACCATTTACGCACTGGGTATCCCACACGGCGACGTTCCTTGTCTCGCTTTTCGAATCGAAAGTGCCGAAGGCGTGATGGTGATTTCCGCTGACCAAAACGGCAGTAACCCTGACTTCATCGACTTCGCTAAAGGTGCGGACATCTTATTGATGCCATTAGCTATTCATGAAGAAGCCGACGAAGTCTCATCGTTTATGCACGCTAAGCCATCGGTTGTCGGCAAGATCGCCGCAGAAGTGAATCCAAAACTCTTGGTGCTTAACCACTGGATGGGCTTAGGTCTAAAACTCAAACCCGCTTCCATCAAGATCGTTAAAAAGTACTACCACGGTCAAGTTATTGCTGGTCACGATTTATCTAGCTACCCAATGAGCGCAGCGAAGGAGATGTCTCATGAACAATAAACTCGCTCTATCTATCGCGATGACGTCTGTCATTACTTTGAACTCAGGCATGGCGTTTGCCGATGCACCAACCGAAGCTCCCGTTGAAGCTCAATCCAGCTCTCAACATGGCGGTAAGTGTGCGGCTGGTAAATGTGGTACAGAGAAACGCTTCGAGAAACAAGAACTAAAGAACGATCCACAAGGTCGCTTGGTACGCGCTCGTGACGGCAAATGTGGCGTGACTGGCGAAGGTATTAACCCTTCAGAAGAAACCATCAAACTCACCAAAAGCAAAGTAACAGGTGGCGTATGCGGACAATAACCGATACATCAAAAGGGATTGGGCTGCGCAGCGAACACGTTGATTTGCTGTGTCAGTTGCCCGAGCACCCAGATATCGATTTCCTCGAATTAGCACCGGAAAACTGGATGAATATTGGCGGCTTAAAACGTGAACAGCTGCAAGACATTGCTCAATATTATCCGCTTGTCGCTCATGGCTTGAGCTTATCGATTGGTGATTGCCAACCGTTAAACGAGTCTTTTGTACGAGACGTCGCACGCTTTCTCGATGAATTTAATATCGACATCTATAGCGAACATCTGAGTTTCTCTAGAGACAATCAGGGCTATTTGTATGAACTGCTTCCGATCCCTCGACATAAAGAGAACATTCCGTATTTGGTCGAACGCATTCAACGCGTGCAAGACATTATTCAGCGTCCATTGGCGTTAGAGAATATCTCTTACTACCACGATTACGGACATGAAATACCAGAGGGCGAGTTTATCGCTGAAGTGAGTGACCGCAGTGGATGTGAGCTGCTTATCGACATCAACAATGTGTTCGTCAACAGCCGAAATCATCATTTCTGCCCTTACGACATGCTGAGTACTTTACCAAGCGACGCGATTCGTTATTACCACATTGCGGGTCACTTGAAAGAGCGTGATGACTTCTTGCTCGATACCCATGGAAAGCCAGTGCCTGATGAAGTGATTGATCTGGCTCGTTACACCTACTCGGTGCATGGCAGCAAACCTTTACTGCTTGAGCGCGACCACAATGTGCCGTCGTTGCTTGTTCTGGCTGAAGAGCTTCGCAGCATTCATGGCGAGATCTTGGATTTCAGTCAAACACTCGAAGTGTTGTGTAAGGAGGTGCTCAATGCTTAATCCTCCGAGCAAAATGCGCGCGCAAACCGAGTCCCTAACGGCTCTGATTCGCACGCCTATGAATCAGCATGCGCTGTGTCGATATAGCGAATTTATCCGCGACAACATCTTGGGTGTCGTTGCGAATACGTTCCCTCTATTTTCTTCGCAGTTCGCTGATGAACAACTAGAACGAATGGTGGATGACTTTGTGGTGATGCATGACGCATCTGAGCCTGAGTTTCACCATATTGCCACCGAGTTTGTTCAGTTTTTGCAGCAGAAAGTGCATCAAGACTCCAGCTCTATTTCTGCCGACCAGATGGCGTTGTTGGAATATGAATGGGTGGCGTTCAATGTAGAAATTGACACCTTAGTCGCGGCATTCACTTCTTCATCGAATCCGATACTAGAACAGAACCAAGTGCTGCAACTCAACCCAACATTAAGGCTGTTAGAAGTGCCTTTCTTGCTGCATCAAGACTCCGTGACTTTCCTAACTGACAGGCGTCACCCTGTATTTTATGGCGTGTTTCGGAACTCACAGCATCATGTGATATCGCAAAAGCTCAGAGAAGTGGATGTCGCATTGGTTCAGCTATTACAACAGCAACCAAACCTGACTCTGGCGCAACTACAACAAATGATTGCTCAGCAACTCGCCAGATTCAGTTTCATGGAGTGGGCTCAACACTTCAATGAACTAGGACTCGTCAGCGTCCGCCCTTCAGGAGAAAAATTATGATTAAGTCAGCCCTCAATTGGTTCGACGGTCTCGTCGAGAAATGCAAAAGATACGATTACTTAGCGTTGCTTGCGATTCGTCTCTACCTCATTCCGGTCATTTTCGTTGGCGCTCGCTCTAAGGTGCTGGGCTTCTCTGGCACCGTCGCGTGGTTTGGCGCGTCCACCGCAGATGGTGGTTTGAACTTACCATTTCCCGAGTTGTTAGCGTTTCTTGCCGCAGGTACGGAAGTGCTTGGCTGTATTTGTATCGCTTTGGGTTTGTTTACACGAGTGATGTCGATTCCGATGATTTTCTTGATGAGTGTTGCGAGCGCAATGGTGCACTGGAAACACGGTTGGGATGCCATCGCCACCAGCGGCATGGAAGCAACGGTACGTTTGAACGGCTTTATTGAATGGTTAGCGACCAACTTCCCAGGTCGATACAACTACATCACCGAATTGGGTGACCCGGTAATGCTCAACAACGGTATGGAGTTCGCAGCCACCTACTTTGTGATGTTGCTGGTGCTGTTCTTCTACGGCGGTGGTCGTTACGTAAGCTTGGATTACTGGTTGAGAAAACCTTTCTCTCGCACACCAGCAAAGGCGTAATTCAAGTGCACCCAAGCTTTAACGCTTAATTAAACAGACTAATAATAACCTTATCTAACCCGCTACTCTGGTAGCGGGAAGGAGTCCTTATGTTTGCAGATGTCGTTGATCTGTCGCGGTTTCAGTTCGCTAGTACCGCACTCTATCACTTTATATTCGTCCCACTGACCATAGGTTTGTCTTTCTTGCTGGCCGTTATGGAGTCTTTGTACGTCATGACGGGGAAAACCATCTACAAGGACATGACCAAGTTCTGGGGTAAGTTATTCGGGATTAACTTTGCCGTGGGCGTGGCGACCGGTCTTACCATGGAGTTTCAATTTGGTACCAACTGGGCGTATTACTCTCACTATGTGGGCGATATTTTCGGGGCACCGCTTGCCATCGAAGCCTTGATTGCCTTCTTCCTCGAATCCACCTTAGTCGGCATGTTCTTCTTCGGTTGGGATCGATTATCAAAACGCCAACACTTGTCGGTCACTTGGCTGACGGCTCTGGGTTCTAACTTCTCTGGCTTGTGGATTTTGATGGCAAACGGCTGGATGCAAAATCCAGTCGGCGCAGAGTTCAATTACCAGACCATGAGAATGGAAATGATCAACTTTGCTGATATGGTGTTTAACCCCGTCACGCAAGTCAAGTTCGTTCATACCGTGGCTGCCGGTTACACCACAGGTGCTTTGTTTGTGATGGGCATCAGTGCTTACTACTTACTCAAAGGCCGAGATATCTCTTTCGCTCGCCGTTCGTTTGCGGTGGCGTCCGCATTTGGCATGGCGGCGATTGTGTCGACATTGATGCTGGGTGATGAATCAGGTTACGAGCTTGGTGACGTGCAACAGGTAAAACTCGCGGCAATTGAGTCCGAATGGCACACCGAAGAAGCACCCGCCTCGTTCACGCTATTTGGCTTACCAAACCAAGAAACCATGGAAACCGACTACGCGATTAAGATTCCATATCTAATGGGGATCATCGCGACTCGCTCGCTGGATGAGCCAGTGATGGGCTTACGCGATCTGATGGCACAGAACGAAGATCGTATCCGCGATGGTATCCAAGCTTACGGCATGCTAGAGGAACTTCGCGCAGGTAACGACAGTCCTGAAAACATCGCTCAATTCGATGAGATGAAGAAAGATCTCGGCTACGGTCTACTCTTGAAGAAATACACCGAAAACGTCACCGACGCGACTGAAAGTCAAATCGAGCAAGCGGCGCAAGACACGATTCCTCAAGTAGCACCTCTGTTCTGGAGCTTCCGAATCATGGTGGCTTGTGGGGTATTGATGTTCGCCATTATCGGTTTGTCTTTCGTCCAAGTCTGCCGCAGAAAATTGGGTTCAAGCCCTTGGTTATTGGGAGCGGCACTATGGGCGATTCCATTGCCTTTCATAGCTTGTGAAGCAGGTTGGTTCGTTGCCGAATACGGACGTCAGCCATGGGCAATTGGTGAGGTGCTTCCGGTCAATATGGCAGTATCTAACCTCGCACCAAGTGACATTTGGATTTCGCTCGGCTTTGTTTATGTGCTCTACACTGCGTTCTTAATTGTAGAAATGTTCTTGATGGTGAAGTTTGCCAAACGTGGACCAAGCGTGCTCAAAACAGGTCGCTATCACCATGAAGAAAACAACGAAAAAGACAAACAACCCGACACATTCAAACTGATTGATCAGCACTAAGGAGGCACTATGTTTGATTACGAAAACCTACGCCTATTTACTTGGGCGATCGTTGGTGTGCTGTTGATTGGTTTCACCATCACTGACGGATTCGATATGGGGGTAGCCGCGCTGCTCCCTGTTATGGGGAAAAAGAACCTAGAACGCCGCGTAATGCTTAACGCTATCGCGCCGCACTGGGACGGCAACCAAGTTTGGCTGATCACCGCAGGCGGTGCCATCTTCGCGATATGGCCCTTGGTATACGCCGCAGCGTTCTCCGGATTCTATATTGCCATGCTGTTAGTGCTCGCATCCCTTTGGTTGCGTCCTATCGGTATGGATTACCGAGCTAAAATCGATAATCCGCAATGGCGCAACGCATGTGATATCGCCTTGTTCATCAGCGGTGTGATTCCACCGATTATCTTTGGGGTTGGTTTCGGTAACTTGTTGGTCGGCGTACCGTTCGAGTTAAACAACTTGCTGATGCTCGATTATCAAGGTGGGTTCTTTGACTTGCTCACTCCATTCCCAATTCTGTGTGGTTTGGTGAGTTTGACCATGGTGGTGACACAAGGTGCTGCTTTCCTTCAAATGAAAACCAAACATGAGCTACGCAGTCGAGCACAAAACATCACGCTGTGGGGCGCTGGGGCAACCATGTTGCTGTTTATGTTTGGCGGTTTGTTCGCGGCATCGCAATCGGGTTACATCATCATAGGCGCGATGCTTAAAGATGGCATTTCAAACCCACTCAACAAACAAGTGGTGAGCATCGCGGGTGATTTATTGCATAACTTCAGCGAAATGCCGCAACTTTGGCTGATTCCATTCACTGCGGTAACGAGCTTACTGGTGTGCTTTTGGGCAACGGTCTCTCGCCGTGCTGGGGTGGCGTTTACTATGTCGAGCATTGCGATTGCTTGCATTATCTTAACCGCGGGCGTCACCTTGTTCCCGATGATCATGCCATCAAGCATCAACCCATCGCACAGCTTAACGCTATGGGACGCGACATCGAGTGAGAAAACGCTCGGCATTATCTCTATCGTTGCCATCATCGTTGTACCTGTGATTCTGGGCTACACCGCATGGTGTTACTACAAAATGTTCGGACGTTTGGATAACAACTACATCCGCAGCAACAGCTCATCGCTCTATTAAGGAGGCAAGTATGTGGTACATGTGTTGGGTACTTGGTGTATTACTCGCCTGCGCCTTTGGTGTCATCAATGGTTTATGGCTAGAGAACACGGGGCGCTTTGAAGAGGAAGAGTTCTAGCTTCTCACTTCAGAATGGAACATTCTCAATAACAAACGCTCTCAGTCACGAGGGCGTTTGTTCATCTCAATGAGTTTACTCTGGCGACAATCGATAGCGGCGCACTTCGTATTGGTCTTGTTCTGAATAAAATGTATTGAGAAACTCGCCACCCGCCTTTTCGATCACGCGCCTTGATGCGGTATTGTTCACATCACAAGTAACGATAGCGCTGTCTTCTATAACCTCGGCTTTCACCCAATTCAACATGAATGTGGCGATGCCTTTGCCTTGAGCATCTGGCGCGGTTTCGTAACCAATATGCCCTATCACATTTTCAAGATAGTCGTTATTACCATCACGAACTCGAATCGAACCAAGTATCATCCCCTCCTTGATACAAAAGTAAGTCGAAGACGGCGTCCACCCCTCCGGCAAGCCTTCGCCTTTCGCGTATCCAATTCGTTTTTTCAGCAGCGCTTCGCTGTCGCTTTGGGCGGCGACGTACATTTCCATTCCCGCCTGAGCACACTTTTCAACATACTGTTCAAACGCTTCTAAATGGCTGAGATTGGCTTTAGCTATTTCCATATCATTTCACTTATTTAGGCTTATTTCATATGCGCTTTAAATGACATAAAAAAATAAAGCTCAAAAGAAAAACATTACTTTTGAGCTTTACTAGAGTATCGATGCTCTTACATTTTTAAACTGTGTGCTTAGATTTCGCCAGATTTAATTTTCTGCTGAGCGTCACTAATAGTTTGCTCACCAAATAGAATTTGAATCATCGATTCAATACGCTTTGTATCGTCACCAAATTTGTCTAAATTACCATTGTTGGACGCTTTAAATTCAACGTGGCCGACTTTCTGATCATTCTTGTAAGCGTTAATTTTTGCATCAGCGATAAACGTTCTCAAATCCCAACTCCAACGTGAAACATAAGTTAACGTCAGTTCGTCTGTCTTAGGCGCTGTACCGTCACTTACAACAGTACATTTACGTGCTGTGTCTAAGCACCATTCTTGCAACGAATCCATGAACACTTCCCTTGTCGCATCATCTTTTACGATAGTGATTTCTTTGCTTTGATTCGACTGTGCAATAGGCTCAGCAGTGAATTTAGGAGCAGAACAACCTGCTAATACAACCGGAAGAGCCAGAACGAGTGCTTTTTTAAACATATTTTTTCTCTGTTTTTAAATGACAACCAATGACGCCAAATGAATAATCAGCATCGAATATTGGATTCTGGCAGCTTTAATTCAACACCTCAATAATCCTTCTCACAAAATCAACAGGATAAATAATTCATAACTCATTTATCTTCCTTGCACTTAGTGTTTAGTTTCTCACCAGACATTCATTTTGAAATACAACAAGAAACAGCTGATAAAGATCAAGCCACACCATGAAAAAAAGGTTATCGCCTTCTGTTCAGTCGTTGCTTCCTCAGGATCTGGGTACAAAATGCCGTAAAGGCAGGCGATGGGGATCAGCTCGTAGGTTTTGCCAATGTATTGATGCCCCATTTCGAGAAATGGTGGAACGTACAAATACACCACAGCGTAAGTAATAAAATAAAGTATGCCGAGGATCCGGTTCAAGCCAATGACTTGCCCTTCTCGATAAAACCAAATTAACGCCGCTACCCCTGCAAGTATTGCGATGAGTAAAAACATCCGTTCTTCTACCCTTCTTTTTAATTTTCTTCCACACTATTGAAAGTGCTATATTTTTCAAATGGTTATATAGATAAACACGATAGAGATCAAACAGATTTATTTGGTCAACTTAGCTCGATAATTGATTAGCTTTCTTCCACTGCAAGGGGGTGATGCCATTCGCGCGTTTAAAGGCACGTACAAACTGAGTGGCATCGGCGTACCCCAAGTGCACGGCAATATCTCCTACGGCACTGTTTCTTTGAATCAAAACGCGTTTGGCAAAGGTAAAGTTGAGCGCCTCTTTTACCTCTCGAAAACTGGTGCCTTCTTGCTTCAAACTGCGCTGCACTGTGCGCTTTGAAATGCCAATTAACTCGCTAAACACTTCCAAAGACATATCAACTCGCCCTACGTACGCAGACAAAGCTTGCTCAACATAGTAAGCAAAAGGCTTGTCCTCAGCGCATATATTTATCCTTTCAATCCCTTCTAAAGTAGGATACTCCAACGCCAAACATTCTTGACCAAGAAACTGCGGAATATCGTTTCTGATTTGGAGCTCAGTTAAGGGCTGGCCTTGCAGGTGAAGCAGATAGTAAGCGCTCGGCTCTTGCAGATTTGGGTACCAAGCTTTCAAATACGCATGAAGATAAACCGTTAGAAACAACTCGGCTTCTATGTGCTCAAAGGCACTAGCATGAGCTTCTACTCGAGTGACATGAGCTGATGTTTCAACATTCAAGGCTCTTAGCCCTAAGCTCGTGATGACGTTTTCCGACGTGGCTTGATTGAACTTCAAATTAATACTCGCGTGCTTCGCGATACGTTGTAATGAAGAGACAAATACCGTTGCGCCTAAGTGCTGTCTCAACCCAGATAGCAACCGAGAAAAAGCATGGAAAGAAATGAACTCAGCCGTTGAAGTGTCTAGCGCAAATGGCATGTCTGCTTGCTCTTGCAGTTGCGCCAATGCTTTAGGCTCCAGAACTAACTGACCAAGAAAATCATACACGATTGTTTTTCTAATCAATGGGATGGAATGACTCACACCTTCTCCTAAGTTCAACACGTCTCTTTTCATTACATATTGCTGACGTTACTTGACTGGCTTTTCAAAAGATAGAACACGTGGCGCAAAATGCACATTTTTAGATTCCTAACTGGCTAAGATAACCACATCGCTTGAGTGAAGCTAAGGCAAAAAATTTGAGCCATAGATCGTATTTCACATCAAGTTTCCGTTATCGCTTAGAGATTGGCAGCAAGAACGTGAGTTTTGACTAATATTCAATTAGTTGAATTAAACCGTTCACGACAAAAGCCATCTCTAAACGCTAGATGCACCCATCAAAATAAACGGACTTACACTCACTATTGAGAGGTTACTATGATCAAGAAAATGTCATTGGCAGCAATCACTATCGCCGTATCAATGGGCTCCGCTTACGCCAGCGTAGAAAGCAAAACGTGGCCAGCTTCAGACAAAGCAAAAGCCTTTGTTCAAGACACCATTGTGATTGGCATGCTAGCAAGCCCTTATGGTGCTGGTTGGACAGACGATCAACAACTTCTCGATTACTTCCAGTTAGCACGCGACAACGGCATTACTGGTCATGAATATACGATTACTGCGGCTGACCATAACTTTGATGACTTCATTTTCCACCACCACAAACACCGTGCAGCCATGGCAAAAGAACCGGACAATTTTATTGTTGCCCACACCAACCAAGACATTGAGAAAGCGCACGTAGAAGGCAAAACCGCCGTTCTTTGGAATAGCCAAACTGCCACCATTTTAGAAGAAGATGTGACTCGTATGGCGCTGCTTAAAGACATGGGGTTGAAAAGCATGATCTTGGCGTACAACGATATTTTCCGTACCGGCTCAGGTCAGTTAGCAGCCTATAACGGTCGCGATATTGGCTTAACACCTTGGGGCCAATCAGTGATCGATGAGATGGTGAAATACCGCGTAATTCTCGACTTGAGCCATACCGGGTCAAAGACCGCCAATGATGCGATGGATTACATGGAAAAGAACCATGCCGGAACGCCATTTATCTACTCTCACTCAGTCCCTGCGGGTTTGTACAAGAGTGAACCCGATGCGACACCAAAGGGCTGTTACCGTGCAATCCCTGATGATGAAGCAATTCGTGCTGCGAAGTCAGGCGGTTATGTATCTCCAACCTTTACTGAGTGGATGATGGATGGTGTATGGCCTGAGGACATCTCGCCAAAACAAGCAGCAGATATGATCGATTACTATGTGAAATTAGTCGGCGTTGACCATGTTGGTATCGCAACCGATGACATGTTCTCAACAAAAGGCGTGGTCGATTTTGCGATGAAAAACGCCAAGATGTATGACGATGGCGGCTACATGATTGATGCCTTCAATAAGGGCGCAACAGGCAACGGCGAACTATCCAAGATCTTAGCTGCAATTACTGATGACTTATGGGCACGAGGCTACAGCAACGGAGACCTGGCGAAAATTTACGGCGGTAACAAGATGCGAGTATACGCTCAAGTTTCCGAAGGCGTTGACCCAAAAGCCTTTCAAGAACAGTATTCAAAACGCTTAGAAATGCTAACAAAAATGCGCCACGAGCATATGGTTAAATAAACTCATACCAAAACGCAAAAAGGCACCAATCGGTGCCTTTTTATTCCCTATTTGGAGTCGTTGTATATTAGCTCAATCACTTCCTTTACTTCTGGGCTAACAAACGCTTGTTTATGTAATGTCTTTTCGATCGCTCTAGACATTGAAGGACTTCTAGATTCTGCTTGGGAAATAAGTTGCCGAACGAACGCCAAATCTGAAGCATCCTGATTAGCGCTCCATTTAATCAACGCGACACCAGCTTCATATTGCCCCATGTTAGCAAGAGAGTTTAAAGATGCTGCCACTAATTGGCTCTCAGCTGCATTACTATCAATCACTTGCTGCAAGTTCGGAACCAAACGTTCATTATTCAAGTATTGCAAACTAGATAAAGCCACTTTGGATTTACTGCCATCAGTTTTGGCCATATCAATTAAGAACTCCAAATCACGCACCGAAGCATTCTTCGCAATCCCTTGAGCAACATCACCGATATAAAGATTATCTGCTTCTAACTCTACAAAGCTATCCTTCAATAAACTGGTGTGGTTGGCATCTTTCGATATCTTTTGTATGGACTTCTTCGCTACGTATACCGTATCTGAGCTCGGGTTAGAAAGCGTTTGCAACGCGTCTAGAAGTACCGCAACAGATTCTGGGGTGTTGATAGCCGCCAAAAGGCTCAATAGGTACTCCTGCGTCCGATCAGACGCATCATTAGGGCCTAGCTGCAATAGCTTTCTAATTTCATCATAAACATCAGGGGCTGCTTTCTCCTTCAACATGAGAATCAATTGTGTTTCTTTTGCTGTATCGACCCTTGCTATCTTTATGGAATCCACCAACTCTTGCCAAACACCAAAAGTCGAAATGCTAGTGCTTGTCTGTTGACTGTCCTGCACGATCATCCCTCCATCTTGGTTGGTATATGCATCTTCAATATTTGATGCTTTACCATCTTGTTTAGTCTGCTCATGAACAATAGCTTTACTACTCTCGTCCCCCACCAGTTCAGAACTAACAGACTCATGCAAGCCAAGTTTGATATACCCAAAGTAAGCGAGTAACGAAAAGCTGCTAACAAGAATGGCTAGTTTTTGTTTTCGCGTCACATTTTGTCTCCCCAACCTATGGATTCTGATACCTGTTGGAACATCTCAAATAAATCTGTAACTTGCTTAGTCTGATCGATATGGACAATATTGTGCCCATCATTCGTTAAAGAGAAATCAACATTTCTACCATATGGAGCAAGAACCTGACTTAACTTTTGGCTATTGACGGGTACGATACCATCGCCAACCAAACTTGCTCTCGTTGCGCCATTTTCTATATACCGAAGCGTGCTAGGGTGTGGGTGGTCGCCATTAAACCATGACCCATAGTCGTATGTCGTATAGGTCATAAATACCAACAACTTCGACATCTGTATCCAAAATGCCAAATTCAGTACCGCTGTAACTTAGTTGAGATAACACTGTGTTTTCTAACGCCAGTACATCTCTATTCAATGCGATTATTGATTCAGACTCTGGTGATAGAAAATCAACACTAGGAGCCATCAAGTCCATAACGTATTGACCAATTGGAAAAAACCAAAATTTTCTTTCGCCAGCCAATAATTCAATCACTTCCCAGCTGTCTTCACAAACGCTATTGTCCTGCCTAAAGCTACTCTTTGGCGTACAATTCTCATCCATATATTTATGGAAACGTCCAAGCGGTGAACCTTGATGAGGTGTACCTGTTGTCATCATTGCTTTTACATGCTCTCTATTGAGTGAAGCAGTATTTTGTAGGTAAGCCCTTGCAGCTAAGCCACCTCGGCTATGACCAATCAGTACAATCTCTGTATCGATTCCAAGTTCATCTACAATTTTACCAATGGTCGTTTCCACTTCTTTGCCTAGCAATTCAAAGCTAGAGTAGTCTCCATTGCATCCCAGAGCAGAGAGACAAGTTTTCCCATCGAGTCCTTTAGAGCTGAGTATTGTATCTCTGTCATATCCACCGAAATCCAAACTAAAACAGTACTCCCCTCGCTTATTAACATCTGGAAGCGAGACGAGTTCGCTATCCAAATCGAGTACCTGACAGGCTCCAGAATAAAAACTATCGTCATTGATCAACGGTTGCCATGTTTCTGAACTGGACGCTAGACCATGCAATAAAAGAGTGACTTTATTAACAATGATTTCATCTAGCTTTGCCAAAACTTGGTAACTCGTATCTTCTTCGGCAGACACGGCGATAAAATGAACCTGGCCTGTTTTAAGTCTTTGCAGACATTTTTCATCAAGCTTGTAACTGTTGTTTGACCGACAGTCATAATCAAACTTAGTTGGAAGAGAGCCTTGTTTCACGTAAAGGTCGGCGTCACCTGACAATCCTTTCAAACTAATATTGAGTAAAATGTCTTCCGGAGTTTCTACCTTAAAGTAATGCCACTGCCCTGAGCTAATATCTTCATTTAAAGGCGCAGATAGCAGCAATGTTGTAGGACGATTGGCTGTGTGATCATCGAATTCATACGGGTAGGAATCTTCATCGTTTGAGATACCATCGCCGTCGATATCAAGGTCATCGCTATCAGCGGTGCCATCTTGGTCGGTATCGACTTCCATCTCATTTTTTGAGTTTCTCACGACATGCAAGAAATCATTTGGATCGGATTGAATCTGAGCGTAATGACTTAAACTTTCATATGCCTCTGTTGGGTTATCGAGAACTTGTTCAAAACTCGCACCGGTATCTGGTAGTAGGTTTAATCGAACTAAATCTTCTGCGATAGAAGTCATTCGCTCATCATTGTTCTTCACGAAATCTGACAGCAAATGCTCAGGCTTAACTTGAAGCTCTGCCGCTAATTGCTTTATTGCCTGTTCCGTTGTCAAACCTGACTGAACTTTGAAATAAACAAAAGTAGAAAACGGTGTGACGACATTTGTTCCTGCTGGAGCTGCCATAAGAAAATCACTTGTCACATAGCGATTCAAACCTTCGTCGAAGGTTTTTCCTGAACTTGCATGGACAAAAACGGTGTAGTCCTCAGCATTAATATCATCTGGAACCTTAAACGTTGCGACTCCTTTTGATTTTGTTACGGCAGCAAGAGATGATCTTTGAGTCGGTCCTACTCCCTCCTTATCCAACCAAGCAGTCGCATCAACTAAATAACCATCAATTGCTGTAATGGAGTAGTCATTGTAGGTTGTTGACGTTGTTGAATTCGACGCACTGGATGAGGAGTCATCTCCACCTCCACCGCAGCCAGAAACAAATAACAATGAGCAAAGAGTCGCCCATTTATAAATAGCCATTGCAAATCTCCGTATCATACAAAATGCATAGGCGCCGAATACTAACAGGCTTAACTATCATTACAATTTGTTATTTAACAGTTACTTGAGCGATCGCAAATATAAATAGAAAGAATGCAAGTCAACAAATCATTATTCGACGAGTGTGGGGGGGATATGGATAGCGGCCTTAATCAAGCGCCATATGTCTCGATTCATTCACATTTACCGTACACATGAAAAAGGCACCAACCGGTGCCTTTTGTTTTACTTAGTGAGTGTACTTACAGCTCGTGCTCGGTACGTGCGATGATGTCGTCTTGCGCATCTGGTGATAGTGCAGTGAAGAAGGCCGAGTAGCCTGCAACTCGCACAACAAGGTCACGATATTGTTCAGGGTTCGTCTTCGCAGCTAACAAGGTCTCGCGAGAGACGATGTTGTACTGCACGTGCCAACCTTTGTGGTGGTTGAAGAAGGTACGAATCAACATAGAAAGCTTGAGCTTATCCCCTTCAGACTCAACCGCTGCCGGGCTTAACTTCTGGTTAAGCAGCACGCCACCAAGGATCTTATTCGCTTGGATCTTACCGACCGAGTTGTATACCGCTGTTGGACCTAAACGGTCTGAGCCAGATGACGGGCTTGCACCTTCTGCCAGTGGTGTTTTCGCTTTACGACCGTCCGGCGTTGCCATGGTTGAGGCGCCGAATGGGACGTTTGCCGAGATACTTGAAGTACCTGCGTAGTAACCGCCGCCAATTGGACCACGCCCATGACGCGTATTAACGAACTGCTCTAGCTCATCAATGTACACTTGGTACGCGTCTGCCAGTAGTTGGTCTACCGCGTCATCATCGTTACCGTATTTTGGTGCAAAGTTGATAAGACGTTGGCGAAGCTGCTCGTTCTCCATACCATCGAAATCTTCAGCCAATGCTTTTGCTAGCTCTGGTTGGGTGATTTGCGCGTCATCGAAAACAAGGTGCTTGATGGCTGCTAGGCTGTTACCCAAGTTCGCGATACCGACTTGCAAGCCAGATACCCAATCGTATTTCGCGCCGCCTTCTTTCACGGTTTTACCGCGAGCCAAACAGTCATCCACCAGCGTTGAACAGAAGATGTCTTGTGCTTGCTGTTCAAGCACGCTGTCGACGACTGTATCAATCTCAATCGACTTACGGGTGTAGTAGCGGATTTGCTCTGCCCAAGAAGCTGTCACTTGCTCAAAGCTCTCAAAGTTGCCTTTTGCTAATGACTTATCGTGCGGCAAGAAAGCTTTACCCGTTGTTGCATCCACACCTTCGTTCAATGAAGCGAGCAGGATACGAGCGAAGTTAATGAAGCTCATGCCCGTACAACGGTAACCCCATTTGCCGGGAACCGCCGTCTCGATACAGCCGATAGATGCGTAGTTGTAAGCGTCTTCTTTCTCTACACCAAGCTTGATGAATTCAGGAATAACAATCTCATCGTTGTTGAACGCTGGCATACCGAAGCCGCATTTAATCACTTCGATACAGCCCATTAAGAACTCTTGGTTCAAACCTTCGTGGTAACGCACACTCAAGTTAGGTTGCGTCGAACGTAGCTGACCACAAGACTCCAGAATCGCCCAAGAAAGGGGATTCACTGCGTCTTCAGGCTCACCCTTTTCATTCAACTTCTGACCGCCGATACACACGTTTTGATACAGCGGAGAACCTGCGGAGGCTTTTGAGTGCGCACCAGAGCGAATCTTGTTTACTTCAAGTAGCTTCAACCAGCAGCTTTGTAAAAGCTCTAGTGCGAAGTCTTTCTCAATCGTGCCGTTTTCGATATCGCGAACATAAAATTCGTTGAGGAATTGGTCCATACGACCAAAAGAAACCGAGTGACCGTTCGATTCGATTTGTAGCATCAACTGAACGAAGTAGCTTAATTGCAGTGCTTGCCAAAAGTTTTCTGGCGTGTGGCTCGCGACATGACGACAGTTTGCCGCAATGCTTTCTAACTCAGCTTTGCGCAGCGGGCGTGTCTCTTCTAACGCCATTTTTGCCGCCAATTCAGCGTAGCTCACCATGTGGTCTTGAATGGCAAGCAGTACAATTTCGACCGATTTGTAGAACAGCTCTTTCTTCAAGCCTTCAAAGGTCGAAACATCATTGTTAGCACGGTGCTGACGAACATCTTCTAACAAACCGTTCATGCCTAGCTTCAAGATTTTCTCGTTATCCACCGCAAGGTGCGCATCACCCGAAGTCATGTTGCCTTCGGCTTTAATGATGGTGCTGGCTAAGATCTCTTGCTGCTCATCAGTAAACAAACCATAACAACGGTCTTGAACGGTTTTACCGCGCCAGTACGGTGTGATGCTGTGGATGCTTTGCTTATCTTCTTCAGTGACAGCAAAGCCTGCACCAGGACGGTTGGCTAGCTCATCAATTTCCGCTTCAATCCAACGTACAGTGTATTCTGGGAAAATAGGCGCAGCGCGCACTTTGCTCGCTTGGTTACCGACGATCAACTCATCGTGTTTAATCCAAATCGTACGAGTGCGTAAATGCTCTTGCAGTGCTAGCGCACGTTGGACAATCACAGGTTTGTCTTCGTTTGCTTGATAAGCACGAGTGTATGCCTCTGCACGCTCGGTACAGACAGGTGGCGTTACGATATTTACCAGTGCCGATTTGTGCGCTTTGATACGCTCAGGAAGGTAATTCAGGTCCATAGTTAACCTCTTACAATCACGTTAAGTTGGGTGTTTTCGCTTGCGTATTGCATGGCGCTTTCTAGCAGTTCTGGTTTGTTTAATGGCTTGTCAGAACACTCGTAAGGCATATTGAGCAAACGGTATTTATTGATGCCGAGCGTGTGGTACGGCAGCAAGTGAAGTTCTTGGCAGCTTTCTAGTGAAGCCGCAAAATCGATGATGTCTTTCAACTCTTCGATGGTGTCATTGAACCCCGGCACAACGGGAACGCGAATCACAATGCGTTTCGCGATAGGTGCCAGTTTTCGGAAATTGTCTTTGATGCGTTTTAGTGAACCTTTCGCCCAGCTAAGAAACTTTTCTTCATCAGTGTGTTTTAAATCCGCCAACCAGCAATCAATATGCGGCGCGGCTTTTTCGACGTTCTTCCACGGCACATGCATGCACGATTCAATAGCGGTAGAGACTTGGTTGTCATGCAGACGCTGTGCGAGTTCTGCCACCAAATCCGCTTGCATGAGTGGCTCACCACCGGAGAAGGTTACGCCACCTTGGCTTTGGTCATAGAAAGGTTTGTCTTTCATTAAGGTGTCGAACAGCATGTCTGATTTTGCCTCTTCACCGCAGACGGTCAGTGCTTGCGTAGGACAGACGTTTCGCAGCGCGATCAGTTGGTCTTCTTTGATGGCTTTGCGATTGATGATGATTTGGTTGTCGATACGTTGAATACCATCACCCACCGTTTCGCTACCCGCTGTGGGTTGAGTTGTGGCTTGATAAGCAGAAACGCACTGCTGGCAACCTTCCATACAGCTTCGCTGATCAAATAAGAGTGAATGCTTTTCGCTGCGGCTTTCTGGGTTTTGACACCAAGGGCAAGACAAGCTGCATCCTTTAAGAAAAAGAATGGAACGAATGCCATCACCATCATGGGTAGAGAATCGTTGAATATTGAAATACATCTCTGCTTGCCTCTTGGTCTGTGCTACCGCTATTTACTTAATTCGTTTCTTTTGCTCGTTGAGTCTTATGAACAGCTTTTCTGTTTTCTAACTGAAAGCTTCATTTGAGCGTTTACAAGTTTCACTTAACTTTCACTTAATGAAATTATTATAGTTTCAAATGAAATTTCAATTGATCAAAATCAAGATCTCGTTCGATTGTCAGATCTATAGTGATCCCATCATCAAAACGAAGATTTTGTTTAAGGTAGAAACCATGATTGAACTTTATTTAGATACTGCTGATGTGGCAGAAGTAAAACGCTTTAACCAGTGCCTACCGCTAAAAGGCGTGACAACAAACCCAAGCATTTTGGCGAAGTCAAAACAGGGACTGAATGAAACCCTAGCAGGCATGCAAGAAGCACTTGGCGGTACACCTCGCTTTCACGCTCAAGTCGTGAGTTCAACCGTCGAAGGTATGGTGGCAGAAGCGCGCCAACTGAATGAATTGCCTTACGATATGGTGGTAAAAGTGCCAGCAACAGAAACCGGCTTAGCAGCAATTAAGCTAATGAAAAAAGAGGGAATTCAGGTTCTTGCTACTGCTATCTATTCAGCTCAACAAGGTTTCCTAGCGGCACTGTGCGGTGCAGACTACCTAGCACCTTACGTAAACCGCATTGATGCGATGAACGGCAACGGTGTTGAAGTGGTCGCGGATCTTCAATTGTTGCTCGATCAAAACCAACTACCAGCGAAGATTTTGGCAGCCAGCTTCAAGAACACTCAACAAGCGATGGAGGTGATGAAACTGGGCATCGAAGCCATTACATTGCCAACCGATGTGGCGGCACAAATGTTCGCACATCCAGCAGTAAAACCGGCGGTTGAGCAGTTCGATAAAGACTGGAAAGAGACGTTCGGCGAGAAACTTTCATTTGAAAGCTAATTAAAAGTAAGAACTATATATCTTAGTTAATAAAGGGAATCTTAACTCACCCTGTGCGTCGGTGAGTTTAAGATTCCCTTTTGTATTTAATATAAAGAGGTGAGGTTTACAGCAGTTCTCTATTGGTCAGTGACCAAAGGTACACGCGCTTGAGTAAACTGATTTTGAACCTCTTACGAATACCTCGTTTGGAATAGCGGAGTCGGTTTGGTAGCGCAATGACTTTCATCTCGGTTTTCATTTCTTTTCTATCCAACAACACAGTAGACCTCCGATGCTATAAGCCAGCAGATCTTTCCAATCAAATGTAGCGCCCAAAATCACTGCCAGAGGCGATGAAGATTCGATACCAAGCCAAGCAGCGACCTGTAACAATTGCCCTAACTCAACAGCAAACGCAATCAACACCACCAATGAAACCAGCCAGTTAACGGGCATAGAGAACATACTTGCAAGAAAGTAGTAGAGCCAAACCACAACGAGAACATCACCAAATGTCGGGCGAATAAAGCTGTCTCGAACATAGAGCGCAATAACGACCAATGCGATAAAACACACCAAGCTTTTCAGTCCATTTTCTGCAGAAAATCGCAGGTGGATAGCGGACGTCTCTTCCACCATATCGCTTGGCTGACCAGTGAGAGTTGCTCGTTTAACCATCTTCATGATTCGCCTTTGCACTTTCTTCTGCTTTCTTATTTCGTGCGTACCAGTCGATGTTGCGTGTAATGACCATAGTGAAGCTCAAAATCGCGAAACACAGTAATGTCCCCATAACCAATGCGTAGCTTTCTGCTTGTAGCAAGCCAAACAGTAATCCGTAGAGAGTGAGCAAACACGCTCCGAATATCGCGCCGTGTTTGGTGTTGCTCAACATACCGCTCACGTACACACTTAAAAGCCCCGTCGATGCGACTGCCGACACCACATATGCCCAGTTAAAGCCCAGATGTTCACTCATCGAAATCAGCAATAGATAGAAAAGCGCTAAAGCCAGACCAATAAAGCCATATTGCACTGGGTGAACCGGACGCGCTTGGAACAGCTCCAGTAAGAAGAAACTCGCAAATACTAATGTGATAACCAACAGTGAATAGTTCACAGCTCGGTGAGACTTCAAATAGTGATCAACGGGGTCAATCAAATCTACGCCCATTTGTCGCTGTTCAAGCTCGTGACAAGCGTGATTCGATGACAAACAGCTTTGGAACAACTGCGCGATATTGGTAGAGAAGTTGTTGCTCGCCCATTGTGCGTTAAATCCATCTTCAGAGACTTCTGATGACACCGGTAAGTAATCACCAATAAAGCTTGGATGTGCCCAAGTTGAAGAGAGTTCAACCGTTGTTTGACTGCCGATTGGTGTGACTTGAAGCTGACCCATCCCTTGCAGCAAGAAGTTAAGATCGAAAGCCAAAGGTTGTGCTGGGTTTAGGTCTGCAAGTGTCAGATCACTGTGGAAGCCTTGTGGTAACTGATTTAACCCCGTTCCAGGTGCGACTTCGATGTTAGCACTCGCCATGGTCATGTCATCCAAACGAATTAATCCGCGGCTGTCTTCAATGCCAACCACTAGGCTCATATTTTCAATATCAAGTCCCTGCAACGCCGCGAGATCGTCTGCATCAAAAGTGCCTTTCAGTGCCACTTGTGCTTTGTATAAACGTGCACGGTAAATGCCTCGGTACTTTTCAAAACTGTCCAGATTCGCGCTCATATCAAAAGTGCTGGGTAGGAGGAATTTACGACGCTCTTTAATCTGTACTTTGTCATCTCGGTAACTGGTTTCGGTGTAGTTAACCATGATGAATGGACCAATGATGCGCTGTTCGCCGCTACTGCTGCGTGCGATGTCGTTTCTGACTTCATCTTGGCGATATGAGCGTTCTGAGATCAGTCCTGTGACCATTGAAAGCGGGATTTGCAGTAAGACAAACAAAAACAACACGAAGGCGAACTTCGTGCCGAGTTGGTTATTGAGGATCTTTTTCATGTTTCATTCTCCATTTGCTGATGGGAGTAATCTAAATCAGCAATTTGGAGAACGAATGGAGCTAATGTGGAGTTTCTATGGAGTTGGTAAAATCAGGGTCACTTTCACGCCAGAATCGACGTTTTCGACTTGCAACTTACCTTTGTGCAGCTTGGTCACTTGCTCAACAAAATTCAGCCCAAGCCCAGTGCTCTTAACACCATTTTCCCGAGCGAGGGAGTAGAAGCGCTCGGTTAAACGAGGCATCGCGTAGTCGGGAATGTGAGGACCTAAATTGAAAATCGAAAGGTACAGCTTCTCTCTCGTGACCTCAGCTTTCCATTCAATGCATCCCTCTGAATCAACAAAATCCAGCGCATTGTCCATCAGGTTAAAAACGGCTTGTTTCAGTAAGAAGACATCACCAAGCACGGCGAGATGGTCATCAATTTGGATGCTGGCAGTGACCGACTTAGCACTCAAACGAGCATCCGCCGATTCAACCACTTCATTGACCATTTGTTTTAGCGAGATAGCTTCGACTTGTTCTAACTCGGGGCGCTTTTCAAGACGAGCCAGTTCGAGCAACTTATCAATCAATGACTGCATGCGGTCGCTTTCTCGCTCAATGTTGCCAGCAAAGCGTGTGACCTTTTCTTCAGGCAATGGCATTTGCAATATTTCACTCGCGCCTTTAATCGCTGATAACGGGCTTTTCAGCTCATGAGTCAGCGTCTGTACGTACTCTTCCACATACTGTTTACCATCGAGCTGATTGCGCATTTTCTCCAATGCGTCGCTTAGCGTGCCGTACTCATAAAAGATACGAAATGTCGGCTTAGAGACCTTTTCGCCCTCACCCATTTTGGTCGCATAGTCTTCTAGCTTGTTCAGTGCCGAGTGAATTCGCCAAGCAAACAATGCCCCTGCTAGCAGCACTAACCCACTCATCCATACCATCCAAAACAACACATTGCGTTTAGAAAGATCGATGAAGGGTTGTACTGAGCGATTAGATTTTGCCACCGTCACGCTGCCAATGATTTCGCCTTTGTGGTAAATGGGCGCAGCCACGTGCATAACGGTTGAGAGCGGATCTTTCGGGTCTTCGATGGTACTGCGCGCGCCGTATTGACCACGCAACGTGAGATAAACATCGTTCCATTGCGAGTAGTCTTTGCCAACGTCTTGCTGCCAAGAATCCGCAATCACAATGCCTTGTTTGTCGGTGATGTAAATTCGATGGTTAATCGCTTTTTTGCCAATTTCCCAAATGCGCGCTTGGGGCTCTCGCTGCCCATAAGCTGCTAGTAGTTTGGAGAAGCGACTCTCGGACAACTTACCGTTCGCAACGTCTTCTTCTGCCAATACCGCAAGCAAGTTCGCCATATCCACCAGCGTTTCTTCGGTAGTTTGGCGTACGGTTGGCTTAAGTTCTTGAACAACCGTTTTGCTCACCATGTAAGCCGTCATCCCGACTAAGATGAAGTAGAGAAAAAACAGTCTGAGTCCAAGTGGGATCTTCGGCCAGCGATTCATCATTCACCTTTAATGCAGTAGAAGTAACCAAAGCCACGCTTGGTACAGATGCGTTCAGACATCCCAAACGGCTTCAACTTATGGCGAATAGCTTTGATATGGGTATCGATATTGCGCTCGTATGCGGCCTCTGGAGCCATGTCTGCCGCGACCATGAGCTGCTCTCGGCTCAATACATTGGAAGAGACGGAAATCAGTTTATCGAGAATCTTAAATTCAACCGCAGTTAACCCTAGCATTTGTCCACCGACACCATAATCGAAGTTCTGCGCAACCAAATCATGGCTCAATTGAGGTTGTTCTGGAACAGCCACAGGCTCTGGTTTGTGCTCCTTCATTGGCGCTTTAGCTTTGATTCGAAGTTTAATGCGCGCCAACATTTCGCGCGGGCTAAAAGGCTTAGTCACGTAATCATCCGCACCAATCTCCAAACCCACTACACGGTCAATTTCATCGCTTCTTGCGGTGAGAAAGATAATTGGAATATCAGAAAACTCACGGATAGCTTTGCAAAGCTCAAATCCGTTGCCGTCTGGCAAGCCAACATCCAATACAAGCAAAGCCGCGGTATTGTGCTGCAAAAAAGCGAAACCTTCTCCTGCCGTTGCAAACCACTCTACGTGGTAGCCATCCATCTCCAATACATGAATCAAGTTGTCGGCAATAGCAGATTCATCCTCGATAATGACAACGGTTGATTGGTCACTCAATGTCTAAACCTCATTGGCTATATTTATCTTAATGTCGTTGTTGCGTGTCTACTTTGATGCAAAGGCTATCGAATTGATACAACAAAGGCAAAATCCGTGAACAATATTAATCAAACTCGAATTCATTCAGCGAATTGAACTTATCACTGATACTGATGACTCACTACAATTGCGAATACAATGATTTCAACTATTGATATGAACAGTGTTCATTTTACACTCAACCATATCAATTCGATTTTGTTTAAAGGACAGTAACTGATGAAAAGAGCGCTAATCCCCCTAGCAGTACTCACTTTGCTCTCTGGTTGCACCAGCATGTCTCCAGATGAGTGTAAGACAGCAGACTGGTACAGAGTAGGCTACAAAGATGGGCAGGAAGGTAACAATCCGAGCATCATTAACAGCTACGCTGAAGACTGTGGTGAAGCGGGTGTCACTCCAGATCGAGAACAGTGGAAAGAAGGCTTTGATACAGGCACGATTCTTTACTGCTCACCAGACAATGGCTATACCGTCGGTATTGAAGGGAAAGAATATTATGGTGTGTGTAGCAATAAACAGTTCATTGAAAACTATCAGTTAGGTCATCAAGAGTACCAACGCCAACAGCGCATCCAAGAGATCGATAATGAAATTTCTATCATCGATAATCAACTGGATAACAACCCAGATAAAGACAACGCTAAACGCTTAAAAGAGAAGAGAAAGCGATTGGCTGACGAACGTTCAAACCTCTTGTCGCCAACCATCAATTTCAATTTGAACTTCTAATTTCAACTCACTATCAATCAATGACCCTAGCTCAATTCTAGGGTCATAAACTGGCTATTTGGATCGAGTTCGTAGTCACCAAACGGCTCGCAGTACACAAAGCCATGCTTTTCATACAACAGGCGCGCAGGTTTAAAAAACTCCATCGAGCCCGTTTCTAAACTCAAGCGCTGCAAGCCTTTTTGCTTCGCTTGCTCAATCACATGAATCAATAGTTGAGACGCCACACCTTGGTTTCTTGCCGCTGGCGTGGTGCGCATGGATTTCAGCTCCGCGTGTTGGCCATCCAACTCTTTAATCGCTGCACACCCAAGCAGTTGTTCACCCTTCTATCCGGTCCAAAATGTCACTTCTGGCGCTTTGAGCTTATCTAAATCTAACGCATGCACACTCTCTGGTGGCGACGTGGCGTACATGTCTTGCAAATGTTCTTTTAGCAATGCAATGACTGCTGTTCTTTCTAAATTGTCGACTTCTATCTTCACGACTCTTCCTTGATAACCAATGGCCTTTCTGGAATTTATGTGAAAACAGCCACATAAACAACTGTCTTCAACATCAAAGATATCAAGAGTCATCGTAATCAAAAATCTGTGTCTACACTCTTAAAGTCATTTCCCCACCTAACTGATCATTGAGGACATACTATGGATTTCTTGATTGAGGATATTCTGGCGCGCGAAATTTTGGATTCACGCGGAAATCCGACTGTGGAAGTCGAAGTCACACTCGGCTGTGGCATTGCAGCAAGAGCATCGGTGCCCTCGGGTGCCAGTACTGGTTCACGAGAAGCGGTAGAACTGCGAGATGGTGACGACACCCGCTTTGGTGGCAAAGGTGTGCTCAATGCCGTTCAACTGATCAACACCGAAGTGCTTGAAGCCATTGTTGGTTTGGACTCGCGCGATCAAGCATTAATTGACCGCATTATGATCGAGTTAGATGGCACCGAAAACAAATCCCGTCTCGGCGCGAATGGCATTCTTGGTGTCTCCCTCGCCGTTGCCCGCGCAGCCGCACTAACCGCTGACGTACCTCTGTATCAGTATCTTGGCGGTGTGGGCGCTAACCTATTACCTGTGCCTTGTATGAACATCCTCAACGGCGGTGTGCATGCTCGCTGGCAAGGTCCGGATTTTCAGGAATATATGATTGCGCCATACGGTGCTGAGAACTTTAGACAAGCGGTGCAATGGGGTAGCGAGGTGTATCATGCATTGCGCCAAGTTCTGTTGGAGTCTAATCACTCGGTTGGCGTCGGTGATGAAGGTGGCTTTGCGCCAGCTGTGAAGTCCAACCGCGAACCATTAGAGTTGATTGTCAAAGGCATTGAGAGAGCTGGATTAAAACCTGGTGTCGATGTCGGTATCTGTATGGATCCAGCCTCTAGTGAGTTCTATGAGAATGGTAAATACAAGTTGCGCTCAGAGAACCGTGAACTGACCTCTGCAGAGATGATTGAATACTACGAGAAGTTGGTAGAAGACTTCCCTGTGGTTCTTCTCGAAGATGGACTTGCTGAAGACGACTGGGATAACTGGCCGCTATTGAATGAGAAGCTTGGCGGTAAGATCGAAATCGTCGGCGATGATCTTCTGGTTACCAACACCAAATACATCCAAAAAGCGATCGACATGAATGCTGCTAACTCAGCATTGATCAAACTGAATCAGATTGGCTCGCTAACCGAGACCATTGAAGCGATTCAAATGTGTCACCACGCTGCATGGGGCGCGTTTGTTTCTCACCGTTCGGGTGAAACCACAGACAGCTTTATTGCCGATATGACTGTTGCACTTCGCACAGGTCACCTTAAAACAGGTGCACCGTGTCGCGGTGAACGTGTCGAAAAATACAATCAGCTAATGCGCATTGAAGACGAGTTAGGCTCAATGGCGGTGTTCGCTGGTCGCAAAGCCTTCGTTCGCTAATCAATACATCTAAAAGAAAGCCGCCCAGTGCAGAATTGGGTGGCTTTTGGGTTTTTAGCACAATGATTACAAGGCTTGTCGCATGATGTGCTGAGGCCCAACAGGACCACCATGATACAGCTCATTGGTATCTTCAAAGCCTGCTTTCAAATAGCACTGATAAGCCGGTACATTGCGGCAATTAACCGTCAAATAGAGAAAATCAAAGCTCGGAAAATGCAATTTCGCATAATCAGCAAATTGGCTGATGGCTCGCTTGGCAATGCCTTTGCCTTGATGACGATGATCCAACAATAACCAACGCACGCCTAAGCTCTTTTCCGGACAGAAGTCGTAATTCTCACTGTATCCGGCATCGAAGACAAAAAAGCCAACCACTTGATCATCCAATAAGATCAAATGCGCTAGCTCTGTCGGTTTAAGACTTCCCAATAACTCTGGAATGTTCGCGACTGTGTATTGGACTTGATCCTCTAAGACTTGCAACTCAAGGGTTTGCTCATGACGGCATGGCGTGTACTTTTCAATGGTAATCATAATCATCCTTGCTGTTTTTATACCCATTTCATACAGGGTATGTCGTAAATGGAAAAACCTGCTGTCGTATTTCCCACTCGCAGGCAAACGTTTAGCACACTATTATCCTCATCAACTGTTAGTGAGGTTGTCATGTTTCGTTTTCTGCTTTGTAGTTTCTCTCTTGTTTTACTCTATCCTACCGCCATTGATCTTTATCTTGTAGGTTTGCCTCAAATTGCCGCGGATTTAAACGCCAGTGAATCACAATTACACATCGCGTTTTCTATTTACCTTGCAGGTATGGCAACCACCATGCTGTTTGCAGGAAAAATCGCCGACTCCGTTGGGCGTAAACCGGTGGCGATGGTAGGTGCAGCCATTTTTATTGCAGCATCATTACTTGGCGGAATGGCAGAACAATCCAATACATTTTTAATCGCACGTTTTGCCCAAGGTATTGGGGCTGGCTCTTGCTATGTGGTTGCTTTTGCTATTTTGCGCGACACATTGGATGACAAACGCCGCGCTAAGGTGCTGTCGATGCTAAACGGCATTACCTGCATCATTCCTGTCATCGCCCCCGTTGTCGGCCATCTCATTATGCTCAAATTCCCTTGGCCAAGCCTATTCACCACAATGGCAGGCATGGGTGTGGTGGTTTGTTTGCTTTCGACCTTGGTGCTGAAAGAATCAAAGCCTAGTGCATTGCCACAACAAAACACCACTTCAGCTTCTACCCAAGAAACGTTCGCGGAGCGCTTTTTCATCAGCCGACTCATCATTACGGCCATCGGCGTGACCACCATTCTTACCTACGTGAATGTCTCTCCAATGCTGGTGATGGGCGAACTTGGTTTTGATCGTGGTGGCTATTCTTCTGTCATGGCAGGCACTGCATTAGTCAGTATGATCACTTCTTTCTCTGCGCCATTGGCTTTGTCTTACTTTAAGCAACGTACTCTGATGCTGACTTCGCAAACCTTGCTTGTCAGTGCAGCGATGGTGATTGGTTTTGCTCATCTAAACCAATGGGGAATCCCATTTTACTTATTCGGATTTGGGCTGATTTGCGCTGGCTTCTCGATTGGCTTTGGCGTGGCCATGAGTCAAGCACTCAGCCCTTTCTCTCTGCGTGCTGGTGTAGCAAGCTCAATGTTGGGCATCGCTCAAGTGTGTTGCTCTGCCCTCTACATCTGGTTTATGGGGTTCATCGGCGTTAATGCGCTGAATATGCTGGTGTTTGTGTTAGCTATAGGTGGCGCAATCAGCTTGGCTCTAATACTATTTATTCCTAAACCTGCTCATGAAAGCCACTATGAAGAAATCGCTAGCCCGTCTTGATCTCAACTTGTTGTTCACTCTGCAATTGCTGCTGCAAGAGCAGAGTGTTTCCAAAGCATCGAAGAAATTGAACGTCACGCCGTCAACGGTAAGTAAATCGCTCAATAAGCTTCGTGACTGGTTTGATGATCCTCTGTTTGTGAAAACACCAAAAGGATTAGCACCGACTCCATTAGCGCAAAGCATGGAGCAAGATCTGGCGGAGTGGCTACAAATTGGTAGCCAAATTGCAGAGAAGCGCAGCGATATAGCCCCCAAAGGCGTGCGCTTTGATCTGACCATTGAGTCACCTTTAGTGCTGACGATTCTTGATGATCTTCTTGTTGCAATCCACCAGCGCTACCCAGATGCGAAAGTCAAAACCAGTAACTGGGATTACGATTCACTCGACGCAATTGTGCGTGGAGAGGCAGACATCGGCTTCACCGGCAGAGAGAGTCATCCCCGCTCAAAAGAGTCACTCGACCTGCTTCCTTACTTTCTTGATTTCGAAGTGCTGTTCTCAGATTTACCTATGGTGTACCTACACAAAGATCACCCCGCTTTGGAGCAGGAATGGAACCTTGAAACCTTTTTGAGTTACCAACACATCAATATTGTTTGGGAAAAGAGTGAGACGTGGGCACTGGATGAAGTATTGAGTGAACTTGGCTTACAGCGCTCCATTGGCTTAACCATGTCGAGCTTCGAACAGTCTCTATTTATGGCTGCGCAACCACACCACAATATGCTGACCACAGCACCGCAGTACTGTGAGAGTTACACCAAGAAGCTGCATCCAGATTTGGTGTGCTTACCCATTCCTTTAGAGCAACCACAACAAGAAAAATTGCTGATCCCGTTCACCATGATTTGGCACAAACGTAATGCGTACAATCCCAAACTGGTGTGGTTACGAAATACCATTAAGTCACTTTATGGTTGTTCCAGTGACATCGATTAATGGCAAAAGGGGCGATGTTCTCGCCCCTTTTTCTTCTAATGGTGTGATTAGCTAAAAAACTCGATGATCTGCTCGACTGCTTGATCAACATATTCGTCTTCATCATACAGCCCAATGTGATTTGCACCTTCAATTCGAATCAGCTGTTTAGGCTGCGAAGCCGCATCAAACATTTGCTCGCTTTCGTATGCGGAATCCGCTTCTGTACCGACAATCATCAGTAGTGGTGTCGGCGTCAAGTTTGCAGCAATATCCAAAGCTGAAAAGTTAGCCAACGTTTCATAAGACCAAGGCAAAAACTTGCTCTCGTATAAGCCTTTTGCTCCGCGCTCTGTCATGTAGTACTGGTAAAACTCTCGGAACAGACGTGGCATTTCCTCACTGTCTTCAGCTGGCGCGTGAGGCAGGAAATCAATCTGCCCAGTAGCAAGATATCGTTCTCTCGCTTCATTACCTTTATGTAGCAAGTCTAACAAACCTTCTCGGCCAATTACGTTGTGATAAAAGCCTCTGTGGTCAAAGTAAGCACTCACGGTCGCAAGTGATTTTACGCGTCTATCTGTCGCAACGGCATGAGCTAAATACCCACCGCCAGAACAAACACCTAACCCATGGATTTGCTCACTGTTCACGTATGCTAAGGAACGTAAATATGTCACCCCGTTGCGGCAATCTTCCGCTTTATTGTATGGGTTCTCATGAAATCTTGGCGCACCTTCACTCGCGCCAAAACTGGCATGGTCAAACGTTAATACCACAAATCCCTTGGCAGCAATTTTCTCGGCGTAGATTCTTACCGTCTGCTCTTTCACACCCGCCTGTGGCGCAGCAATCAAAACCGCTGGTAAAGGGTTTTCCACTACGGATGGACGATGAATTTCCGCTGCAAGTCGGTTGCCATTGCTGAAAAATGAAGCCTCATATCTTGTTACTGTCACTCGATTCACTCTCTATGTTTAACGGTTTTTAGATGATAAAGACGAGCATTCACAAACATTTGCACTCTGCTCCTCTCTTTTAAACAAGTATAAGGAGCGCTATTATTCGGATATATATAGCCATTATGAAAACACTGTTAGGTTTATATGAACAATCTATCTTGGCGCGGTATTCGAGCGTTTATTTATGTAGCGGAATGTGGAAGCTTCACCTCCGCAGCCGAAACGATGGGCGCATCAAAGGCAAACGTAAGTCAGCTCGTGAGTGAATTAGAGTCCTCGCTAGGTGTTCAGTTACTCTATAGAACCACACGTCAGCTCCGTCTTACTGAGATTGGCGATGGTTACTTTCGTAAATGCAAAGAAGCGATGCTACAACTGGATGCCGCCGCAGAATGGGCACAGCAAGCCACCAGCGAAATTAAGGGGCGGATTCACATGAATTCTGTTGGAGGTCCGATTGGTGAAGAGCTTATTGCACCATTGGTGATGAGTTTTCAAGCCGCCTACCCGAACGTTGAAGTAGAGCTCGACTTCTCAAAACATCGCGTCGATCTGATTGAAGATAGCTACGACTTGGTGCTACGTGTCGGCGAGATGCCAGACTCCACTCTCATCGCGCGCCGACTCACCGCACTCCGCACACACTATGTCGCAAGCCCAGATTTTCTTGAACGGCACCCGAAGATCCTCGCCCCAGAAGATCTTAAAGCCTTGCCTTTGATTCATGGCAGTGTTGAGCATTGGATCATGAAGAATCATAAAGAACAGCGCATTATCAACGTAGTGCAAGGTATTAAAGCGGCTACTGGCAGAACCATGCGCCACGCGGCGATTTCTGGGCTAGGGGTAACGCGACTAACCGATGTGTACTGCCATGCTGATTTAACATCAGGGAGACTTATCGAAGTGCTCCCTGAATGGTCAGAAAAAACCTTACTTTCGCTCGTCTGCCCGCCAGTCAAATATCAACTGCCAAGAGTCAAAATGCTTATGGATTGGATCGCAAGCCGATTCGAAGAGCACTATAAGCAGTTCAAACGCGAAGGCGGCGATTCAAACTAAGCTCGGTTTCAATTACTCGCGCTCACAACCTTTTTCTCAGCAAGTGCCAAGCGATATTGGCTTTGCTGTATGCACTTTCATTGATGAAGTGCGGATAGATATCCTGTTTACCTTCCCAGAAAATGTCGTAACCAAAGAAAGTCGCGAGTAGTGGTTCGCCCGATTTAACTACCTCGAAGTCTCGTCCACAGATCATAGGGTGAACTGTCGCGACACGCATACCATCTTGGCCGAGAGGAATCATGACCTCTTCGGTGTAAAAATAAGCGTCATAGTCACTCAGTTCGCCAACTTCTCCAAGGTTATGCACTTCAACGTAGTCCAGAACCATGGTCAACATTTTCTTCATCAGCTCCAAGGTTTCATATTTCAACGAACCATGGGCTTGAGCACCAACTTCAATCATCACACCATACTTCCCTGTGGTGCATAAATAAGGTTGGTCGTCCCACTCTTTTCTGTCTTCAAACAAGATGTTGGCTTCTGGCATACGTTGCTTCACATACGCCCCCATCTTTCGATAAAACGCGTTGTTCGACACCAAGATCAGGGTTGCGCCCATATTACTAGTAGTGTTGTGCAGATCGACGATCAATTGATTCTCTTGGCGAGCATGTACTTGCGTGAATTGCTGCGCGACTTCGGTTTCTTGCTGAGTCGCAGGCGATGATTGATTCGCCAAGGCAAATTCACGGTTGAGATCCGTCTCAACATAACGAACGTTTTGCTTAACCGCTTCAGGGTTGCCAAGTACACACTGAGTATTGAACGTCGAACGGTCGGCAACATAAAGACGGTCTTTGATGAGCTTTTGAAGGTAAATACCAGAAAGCTCATTGCCATGCGTACCTGCCACGAGCAGAACACTATTGAGTTTGTCCATAAAAGTGATATTCCAAAAATTAAGTAAAAGTTAGCTTTGATTGACAGTGGGCGACGCTATTTTAACGAAACGCCATCGCTCCTTTCCCTACGCCTTCATGAGCGATGACTTGTAACGACTGCCCTTTAGCCAATGAAGGGGCAATGTCATTGGCAATAAATACAGCCAGTAGCTCTACCGTCGTATCCGTATCTAATACTTCAGTTTCGCTATGTGCGATAGCAAGTTGGAAGTCACCTTGTGAAGTGGTATACCGGAACCCAAAATGCGTGTCGCAGTTGATAAGGCTTGCATGTTCACTCAGCTCCAGATGACCAATCTCGACTAGGTCTTCGATGGACGCGAGGTAGATGTCTTGCCAACGCTGTGCAAAAGCGTGTTCACGAGCGGTATCACGTTCACCATCAGTCAAGATTTCAATCGGTGAACGATGCCCGTGTGCAATGCGTTGACAGTTGCCGTCGTGTTTTTTTAAACCATGGGTATAGTGGTAATACGCACCATTAATCTGTTCATGGCGTAAGGTAACGTCGATTGAAGCCACGTTGCTTGGCAAATGACCGATCAACACCTTGTGAATATGCTCAGTCACACTTTCAATCGAGATAGCTTCGGTTTCAATAAAGCAGAATGCTTCGTCGGGGCAGTTCAAATGAATACTTTTTTCACCGCGAATGAGATCAACTTGGGAATAACCCGCTTTCACATGCGCAGAATGCACTGCTGAGTTCTTTGACGGTACAAGCAGTCGATGGTCGACGTGTTCATCAACCAATTGTTTAATTTGCTTTTTCACTTTAGAGAAATCCAGCACCATGCTCATCTCGTTGAGATCACCATGCATTACGACATCAAGAATCCAACTCTCTCCGACCATTCCTCGTGTTGCGCACAAGTAAGAAGCATCAATAACAGTGAGGTCCTTAACAAATAAATTCAAACTGAATTCCTCATTCATCTAGTTTAGGGATTTAAAATTATTGTTATATTATAACAATTGCAATTTCTACTCGATTTAACCTAACGTTGTCTGTTCTCATTCCAGCTTGAGCGATGTTTTCCGCTATAACTAATCACTTTATCAACTAGTCCGTACTTGATATTTGGCGCTACACTGCCAGCTCTTACGATAAATAAGGATAAGGAATGTCGACATTTTTACTGACTGCGATTGCCATGATGGCATTTGCTGCCAATTCACTGCTCTGTCGTTTGGCATTGGCAGAAGGATTGATTGATGCTGGCAATTTTACCCTTATCCGCTTGCTCTCAGGCACAGTCATATTAGTTTTCATTCTTCTCATTCGTGGAAACTGGCATAGCCAACGACCGACAACCAAGTTCAGCGTACTCGCAGGGTTAGCACTCTTTGGTTACGCCACACTCTTCTCTTTTGCCTATATAAAACTAGCAGCAGGCACGGGGGCTTTGTTACTTTTTGGTGCCGTCCAGCTCACATTGCTCGCGCTGTATTGGTGGCAAGGACAACAATTTAGAACGCTCGAGTTGATCGGTATTGCGGTATCTTTGATTGGCTTTACATGGTTGATGCTGCCATCTGCGACTCGTCCTGATATTTGGTCAGCAATATTAATGGTCGCTTCTGGTATTTGTTGGGCAGGTTTTACCGCACTTGGTAAACAAGCACCGACACCAAGTAGTGGCATTACGTGGGGGTTTATCACCGCTTCTTTATTCGGTCTTATGCTCTCTCCTCTCTTATCAGCTCCCGCTCACTTTACAATACAAGGTATATTGTTGGCTGTTGCATCGGGTGCCATTGCTTCCGGTTTCGGCTACGTGCTCTGGTATCAAGTAATGCAAAAGCTGTCATTGTTACAAGCTGCAGTCAGCCAGCTCTCGGTTCCTGCTATCGCCTTGCTGCTTGGCTCGCTGTTACTCGGTGAAACATTGACATTCCACTCAGTCATGACCAGCCTAATCATCCTCAGCGGTATTGCGTTAGTATTTTTATCTCGCGCTCAAAAACCTAATATCGATCTCAAAAAGTAGCACTGCTCTCGGCAAGCCAATAAAAAATAAAAACTTTCCTATCTACTTAGCTATCATCATCTATGCTTTTCTATAGGCAGTCAGTCTCACAAATTTGGACGTGAACGCTGCCGATAACGCACCGGCTCTATGTATTGATTGAAAACTTGGCTTGGTAATTCCTGCAAATCTGTATCACTAATGAGATTTTCTAGTTAAACGTTTTCTTTCTCATTTGCCTCTCGCGCCAGCAGCAGTAAGGCGTAAGGAACGATTGTGGCGTCTAACCCTAATTTGGTTTTGACAAAGGATTTACAAACCGCCTCTTTTCACTCGCTATATTCCGCCTCCGCATTTTATTCAGAACGAAATTCTGATTATTGACCGAGTAAATTCATTTACTTACAACTATAAGCCTGAGCAAACTTTGACACTATGAACGATAAAATCAAATTCGCCACAAAAGTCGCGCTTAGCCTAACTCTGGCTTATCTGATCCCATTTGCGATGGGTTGGCCGCAAGCTTCAACCGCAGCAACGACTGTCATGCTGATTGCTTCTACAGGCAGCCGTCGCGAATCATTAGCAAAAGGGACACTACGTGTACTTGGTACACTAGTCGGTGCCGTCATTGGCTTATTGTTGGTAGGCATGTTCGCGCAAGATCGCTTAATGTACATGTTTAGTGTTTCAGTGGTTGTGTCTTTTATCTTCTACTTCCGCAATGCCTACCAAAAAGACCCGACGTTATTAGCTCTAACCGGCGTAATGGTTTTGATGATGTCTAATGGCGGAGATGCCGAGGGCGCATTCATGTACGGTGTTGATCGTGCCCACATGACTATTTTTGGTGTCGTCATTTATACCTTGGTTGGTACTTTCTTGTGGCCGACCAAAACAGAACAGAATTTGCGCCAGATGATCGAGCAGCTTAACCAAGCTCAGCAAACTTTGTTCGCAGCGATCTTGCAAAATTTCGAAGAAAAGACAACGCCACACCAAGTTGACGCCTCTTCCTCTGAACAAAAAGAAGGGGATGAAGAACCGACCCCCACGATTGATGAGTTATTAGATAAGGTTTTCACTGCTCAGAATGCGCTAGAACAGCGCTTCGCCATGGTCAGTGTTGAATGCAGTGATGTCTCGGCTTACATGAAAGAATGGCAACTCGCTGTTCACTTCAATAAACAAATCACTCAAGAACTCAGTGTCGCGGCACACAGCCACTTTAGCCATCAGCAAGACCGTGATTGCATCAACAACTTTGATCAAGTGGTTAAAGAGATCCAGACCCTATTTCAAACCTGCCAAGAAATGTGGGAGCACGAAGGTCCAGCTTATCGTGCGCAAGAACTCAGCATTGATTATAACCAAGAAGCACTATCGAATGCCTCCCACCTTACCAAAGGCTCCGCTCTTACTCTTGGTCACTTGCTAAAGTTAATGCATCAAAGCTTATCTCGCCTATCAGAAAGCATTAGCTGTATTGATTCTGTGACTAACAATGTTTCGTTCAAACAAGAATTGCCGAAGCAGAAGAGCAAGTTCCTTTGGTGGGATGCCGAAAACTTCAAAACCGCAGTGAAAACCTTCACCACTTACTGGGTGGCAGGGTTGATTTGGATTTATTTCAATCCACCGGGTGGCTACTCGTTTGTCACCTTCTCGACCATCTTTATGTCACTACTGTCGTTCGTACCTGTTCACCCATTCATGTTGCTGATTTTGTTTACGTTTGGCTTCCTATTTGCGGTGCCTTCGTATGTCTTCATCTTGCCGGGATTAGAACTCGGCGGTGAACTCGGCTTGTTCATCTTCATCTACACCTTTATCGGCTTCTATCTGTTTAAAGGACCGGTAACGATCTTCTACATGATTGGCCTGTTTGTGCTCGGACTCGACAACAACATGACCTATCACTTCGGGATTCTAATGACAATCATGACCCTGTTCTACATGGTGGTGTTTATGATCATTTTTGCTCATTACTTTCCATTCAGCTCTCGCCCTGAGCATTTGTTCCTGACTTTGAAAGAGCGGTATTTCCGACACGTTGGCGACCTGTTTAGCAGTTATCATCAGCCATCAAACTCCAGCTTCAAATCCGTCAAGCGCTCACTGCACTTGGTCACTCTGAATGTGTCTTCGAAAAAACTCAAAGTGTGGGGCTCAAAGGTCAACCACAAACTGTTTGAAAAAACGACACCAGAGGCGATCGGCGCATTCAGTAAATCCTGCGATGCGTTGAGTAACCACGTCAACATCCTGATTGCAGCGGAACAAAAGTTATTAAGTAACCCACTTATCAAACAGTTACGCAGCAAGCATACCGATTCCATATTACCCCTGATGGCAGGCGCATTAGCAAGCCATCAGCCAACAACTGAACTCGATACTGTCTTCGAACAATACAGCCAAGATTACCAATCCTTTGAAAATAAACTGGAAGATTTCTTTAGTGAGTTGGATTTATCTGACTACGCTTATTCAGAGATTGCCGGTTTTTATATCTTGCTGAATTTAAAACGGAACGTGTTCGAAGCGATCAACCAATGCAAGCAAACCTATGAGGATATCGATTGGGTGAACTTACGTCAGAAGCGGTTTTAAAGGTGAGGATATGATGCTTCTAAAACTAACTAAACCAAGCCTCGCCATACTCTCTGTACTCGGATTAAGTGCGTGTACGACTTTGGGTCCGGATTATGTCCACCCAGAGCAAACCGCCTTGCCAAGTGACTGGTCGGTAGAAAAAGCCGCCGCCACGCAAGACGCAGAGCAGTCAGAGCAAAAATTGCAGCAGTGGTGGCAGCAATTTAACGACCCGACCCTTAACCTGTTGGTTGAGATGGCCAGCCAACAAAACCTTGACCTTGAGGCAGCTGGCCTGCGCATCGTTCAAGCACGTTCACTACTGGGCATCTCGACTGGGTTGCAGTACCCACAAGTACAAACCGTCTCCGGTAACTTAGCGCGAGCTTATGTGAACGACCAAGGTGTCAATAACGCCGCGTTGTCATTTGATGCGGGGTGGGAGATGGACATTTGGGGCAAATACGCACGTGGAATTGAGTCTGCCGAAGCAGGCTATTACGCGTCGATTGCGTCTTATCACGACATTATGGTCACCATCACTGCGGAAGTCGCTCGCAACTACATTAACTACCGTACTTTCCAAGAACGTATTCTGCTTTCTCGCCGAAATATCGAGATCCAAGAACGTGTGGTGAACATCACTCAAGTCCAGTTTGATTCTGGCAACGTTACGGAACTCGACGTTCAACAAGCAAAAAACCAGCTCTTCAACACCAAAGCAGCGCAACCTTCGTTAGAAATCGCGATGAAGCAATCCCGAACCGCGTTAGCGTTGTTGCTTGGTGTCTTGCCAGAAGAGGTTGAAGGATTGTTGAAATCCGCGGGCTTTGCACAGCGAATGGCGGATTACGAGGCCCAATTTAAATCCTCAGGAAGAAAGCCAGCGCTCTCCGGTAATGATGAACGTTCAATCGTGCCTCGCCCTCCTCTGCTTGATAACCAAGTGGATGCGAACTTAGTGATGCGTCGTCCTGACTTGCAAGTATCTGAAATGCAAGCACGTGCGCAAAGTGCGCAAATCGGTGTTGCTGAAACGGCTCTCTATCCTAGCTTCTCCCTTTTTGGTTCTATCGGCATAGACAGCACCGTGCCAGATGGCAGCAGCTTTAGCTTCAGTGACTCGCTCACCATGGTGATAGGTCCGACATTCAGTTGGAACATATTCCAGTACGGCCGTGTGAAAAATAACATTCGATTTGAAGATGCGAAGTTCCAAGAAACGCTCACTAACTACAACAAGAAAGTTCTGCAAGCAGTCAATGAAGTGACCAATGCGCTGGAGGCTTATGATCTTTACTTGGAGCAAAAGTCATTGCGTCTGCAATCGGTGAACTCCTCTATTCGTGCATTCAATATCTCGATGACTCAATATGAGAATGGCCAAATTTCGTTTGAACGTCTACTCAACTCAGTAGAGAAAATGACGCGTGCGGAAGACAGCTACGCCACCATCAAAGGCAATGTTGCTAACCAAGTTGTCGCCTTATACAAAGCGCTCGGTGGTGGCTGGGAGGCCCAGACGGGCAAACCTTTCTTGTCCGAAGGTGTAGCAAAGCAAATGCAAGAACGCAGCGATTGGGACGGCTACTTGGATGAAGAAGCACGTGTGCTGCCGCCTTATCGTATCGAGGACTCAGCCTCGAAAGATAAAGTAGAAAGCAATAACGCACCACAAGAAGGGGAGGCTCAATAATGCCACATGAACTCTCTTGGGGTGACGTGTACTTCTCACCATTGTTGCTAGTGCTGTTTTTATCGGTTACTGCCACTTGGATTACCGTGATCATTTTAAACAAAACACGTCTGTCTCGTTTTATTGCGTTTCCGTCCCTGACATTCCTTGCCATCATGGTGTTTTACGTGGTGGCCATCGACAGTTTTTATATACAGTTTTAGGTGCCCAACAAGATGAAAAAACTACTCGTTATTGCACTCAATCTTGTCATTCTTGGTGGCGCGGCTTGGTTCGGCTATCAGAAGTTCGAAGAGTATTTTAATAACCCTTGGACTCGAGATGGCCAAGTTCGTGCCAATGTCATTAAGGTGGCGCCAAGAGTCTCTGGCCCTATCGTCAATGTCACCGTGCAAGATAACCAAGAAGTAAAGAAAGGCGATCTGCTATTTGAGATCGACCCTACTACTTACGAAGTTGCCCTCTCACAAGCAGAAGTGGCATTGCAAAAGTCTATCGTCAGTTCACGCGGCAAGAAGATAGAGTACGATCGTTTGAAAGACATTCGTGCTAAAGACCGCGGCGCAGTTTCTCACAAAGACTTAATCCGCCGTGAGATCACCTACGAAGAGTCACTGCTGCAAATCAAATCCGCTGAAGAGCAATTGAAATCAGCTCGTTTGAACCTTAGCTACACCAAGATTTATGCCTCGGTTGACGGTTTTGTCTCTAACCTTGATATCCGCGACGGTACACAAGCCGTTGCGAACCAACCTTTGGTTGCCCTTATCGATAAAGACAGTTTCTGGGTATTTGGTTTCTTCCGTGAAAACCAATTAGCGCAAATTGCTCCGGGCAGTGATGCGCGCGTTACTCTGATGTCACACCCAGACACACCAATCGATGCCACCGTCGATTCTATCGGTTGGGGTATCGCCCCAAAAGACGGCACCGTGGGCTATAACCTTCTGCCTAACGTGAACCCGGTATTCCAATGGATTCGCCTAGCACAACGTATTCCTGTTCGAGTGTCATTGCATGAATTGCCGGAAGGCGTTGATCTGAGATTCGGGCTTTCCGCTTCCATCATGGTGATGAAGGACTCATCACAAGAACAAGAATAGGAGTTAAACAGGCAAACCATGGCTATTGGAAAAAAACTCAAAAACATCAATGAAGAAAACAACTTCTTCTACCTGACGTTAGCGCTTATCGGTCTGTTGATCGGTGGTGCGTTTGTACAAGTCGTAGGGGAAGGTGCAATGGAGCATCTTCTGCAAGGCTTCACCATTCTGACTTTCATCGTTTGTATGGCGAGTCTGCGTTTTGATAAGAACTGGTCACGCTTCCTTTATACCTTGTTAGGTACGTGGATCGTGGTCATCGCCATCAAAGCAGTATTAGGCATCAAAGAGATGGACGTAGTGATGCTCGCCCTAACCTTCGCCTTCTTCTTTGGTACGTTTAAATCGATTGCAAGACAGATTCTTTTCACTGGACATGTGAACACCAACAAGGTGATTGGATCTGTTGCACTCTTCTTGCTGCTCGGTCTGATGTGGGCAATTGCTTACCTCATTCTGCTGGAGTTTTCCCCAAACTCATTCACTGGGATGGAAGCCATCTCATGGGGCCAAAACTTCTCTAACGCAGCGTATTTCAGTTTCGTCACTCTAACCACTCTCGGTTATGGCGACATCAGCCCTCTAACACCTTTGGCGCAAGTCGTCGTGTATCTAGAGGCCATCGTAGGCGTGTTTTATATGGCGATTGTTGTTTCAAGTCTCGTCAGTTCCAACATTGAACATCAGGTAAACAAAAATGGATAAACAATCGGTAAAAATCGAAAGTAAGGTTTTCATCAGTAACATGGTGGAATCTGCAATACGAATCGGCTTGATCTTGATCTTGCTGATGTTTACATACGACATCATCAAACCTTTCATCCTTCCGGTGATTTGGGGTGCCATCATTGCCGTCGCTCTGATGCCAATCTGTAAAAAGCTGGCAAAAGTGTATGGTGGTAAACGTGGCCTCGCTGCAACGACCATCGCCTTGCTGGGTATCGCGCTATTGGTTACACCTTTAGTCATGGTATCGGGTTCTATTGTCGATGGCGCAACGCATGCGCTGGACGTACTGCAAAGTGGTGACATTAAGATCCCAGGTCCAAAAGCATCGGTAGCAGATTGGCCTTTGGTCGGTGACAAGCTTTACGAAGTATGGACACTGTTTGCAACCAACCTAGAAAAAGCAATCCAAACCTTTATGCCTCAAATTAAGGCAGGTCTGACCTCTCTGCTTGGTATGGTCGGTGGTGCACTGGGTAGCTTACTACTATCAATCATCTCTCTAGCGATTGCTGCTGGCTTTATGACTTACTCTGAGTCTCTAGCATCTGGCTTGAAAACCATCGCGGTTCGTACTGCGGGTGATAATGCGAAGAGCTGGACAACGCTTATTGCAGCGACCATCAAGAGTGTGTTACTTGGCGTTGTTGGTGTAGCAGCCATTCAGGCTCTATTAATTGGTGCGGGGTTCTTCATCTTTGGCGTTCCGGCTGCGGGCTTACTAACACTAGTACTGATGATTCTTTGTATCGCACAGCTACCTGCTCTATTGGCAGTACTGCCAGTCGTTGGTTACATGTACATGACGCAAGACACCAGCACAGCAACCATGTTTACGGTTTGGGTTGTGGTTGCAGCACTATCTGAAAACCTATTCAAACCAATGTTGATGGGTCGTGGTGTGGATGTACCAATGCCCGTCATTCTGCTAGGTGCCATCGGCGGTATGTTGTTCTACGGCATTGTCGGCCTATTCTTAGGTGCGGTTATTCTAGCGATTTGGTACGAGCTGTTCGTGTGGTGGTTGAACATTGAAAAAGCGCAACAGCAGCAAGAAGCGTTAGAGGAAAATGCCGAGCGAGATTCCAGACAAAACGAAGCCGGACACGGCGCTGGTATCTAATCGTTCTATCAATTGAAACAAACCGCTGCTTGCAGCGGTTTGAGCTATTTGGCTCACAGTTTCATCGACGCGAATAAGATTAAAATGACGTTCTTGTTAAATTTTCATACTTCTTACATTCGAGAGTTGCAATAAAGCACTTTACGATGCACTCTCGGTGACCACAAATGACAGTGCTTAGGATAAAAACAATGAAATTGATCAAGCCTTTAACTTGCGCGCTTGCTCTTGCTATGAGCGGAATGGCATTCGCGGATGTAACCGTAAATGTTCCTGACGACGTTTCAGTTTTGGCCGCAAACGGCGAAAAAGTAAAACTATCTGGTGGCTTCTTTGCTTCGGAAAAGAGCTTCACTCTACCTGACGGCGTAAACCAAGTTGTGTTCCGTTACGCACCATATTTCAGCCAAGGTAATGACCGCCTAAGCGTTGAGAGTGACGTGATCGTAACGCGTTTCGACGCGACAGATGCAGAGCTGACTCTACAACTGCCGGAATACCGCGACCTTCGTGAAGCCGAAAATAAAATCAAAGATCTAGATTGGAAACTGGTTGACGCTTCTGGCAACGCTATCGCAGTTGAGCAAGACAAGCTTATGAAGCCTGGCATGCAAATCGGTCGTGACTACGTTCGTGAAGTGGAAGATTACAACAAAGCTGGCGGTGTTGCGGCAGTTGGCGTTGTAAGTGCTGCAGTAATTCAACCAGCAACACTTCCTGCAAAGATCCCAGCGGACATGAAGCAAACTAAACCTGCGACCATGAAAGCCGATTCAACAGCTGAAGAGATGCTGCACTTCTGGTACCAAAAAGCAGACGCAGAAACACAAGCGCGCTTTAAAGCGTACATCAACCAGCAATAAGCACGTTGATTTAGTCACGTATAGCTAAATGCAAAAAGCCACACTCGAATGTGGCTTTTTTAATATCAGAATGTATACGCCATGGTCAGCATCGGCCCGTAAAACCGATAAGTCACATCCAATGCTGATTTGTCACTTTCATAATCAACGCCCACCTCATAATAGTTGAATGACCCCGTCATGCTGAACTGATTGGTAAAGAAGTATTTAGCGCCCAAATCGAATTCCAACAAGTAACCCTCAATATCATCGACGGCTAGGTAGAAGACTTGGGCGTGACTTTTCAAAATCCAATCAGGACTCAGCGAATACTCAGCTCGAATACCTAAGTCTGGTAATGGCGCTGTGACATCATTTAAAACCGCATCATCAACAAACATCACTGGGATTTCATCCACTCCACTCACTTTCGCACCGAGCTTGCCATCTAAACCCAATGACAGCCACATCACGTGCAACCCAGCCAATACATCCACCGCCCATTTATCGCTGGTATAAAATTGGTAACCGTAACCTAGGCGTGCAATATCAATATTCAGCTCTGTTGTAAGCTTTGAACCAGCCTGAACAGCATACGTTGTTCCATCTATCGTCACTTCGAATGGCTTGGTCACCGCCGTTCGGGTGGCTTCTCGATGCAAACTTCGCCAGTCTGCGTACACGCTGTGTTTGGGGTTAAAGTAATACTCCAACTCCACATAAGGCAGCACAGTAAACTCTTTCAAATCGAGATCCGATTCAAAATCGATAGTGCGTATTTGATCGAGATAAGGGTCGTAAGCGTTGAGTTTCGTATCGGTGCGAGAGAAAAATCCACCGGCTTCAATCTCCCATTCACCCGCAGAAGCAGCCGAAGAGAATAGTGCAGCGAAACAAACCGCCCAACCAGCTTTGTTCATCATCCTTGATCCTAAGCGATTGAATTTATGTCTGAAGAAAGTGTAGACGCTAGAGAAGGGTTGTGGAAAGGTGAGTCGCTCGCAACTCTGTATGAAACAGGCGAAATCTGAAATGTTTTAACAGTTCACAACTTTAGTTCCGGAAATTAAATCGTGCAGTAGTCGCCTTTGCGGGTGAAGAATCAGCAACAACAAATTCACTAACGGCGTATATGGAATAAGCATTTCTATCAAGTAGCCCATGCATAATCGCAATGAAGCAGTGACTTTCGTCGTATCATGGCCATTACTCATCACCACTTTAATCCCAACTAAACGCATGCCAATTGTCTGGCCGTCACGCAATAAATTCCAATTCATCATCATTAACATCGGAATTGTTAGGACGTAGTTTGCTTTGGTCTCATTAACGAGTTGAAGATTTTCACGAAAAGAAAGTTCGAAGCCATTAATGAGGGAATTGATCGTGAGAGCAATAAGTAGCACTATCCCTGTCACAAGCATTAAATCAATCAGCCCACCAATAAATCTGCGCCGTTTACTGGCAATTGAACACCACATACTTCCCCCCTGAAATGCAAGCTGATGCATTCTAGGGATGGACCACAAAGTGCTCAATTGTGAGATGTGATATTTGTGAACCTCTCTCAGAAGTGAGATGGATTAAAAATCAGTCAAAGCTTACCAATACCTTTCGTAAATGATATTGCCACCCGTTCTCGCTCGGTATTTATCAAGCCCTAATTCTTGCAGTACTGGAGAGGTGTCTTTGATCATCTCCGGATTACCACACATCATCACAAAGCTGCTTTCTTTAGAAAACGGTAAGTCAGCACGATTAACGAGCTCTCCCGACGCAATCAGATCTGGAATACGGCCTTGAAGCTTACCCGGAATACTCTCACGGCTGACAATCGGCACATAACGAAGACGACCTTCATATCGCTGTTGGAGCTGCTCTATCAGGTATTTGTAAACTAAATCTCTTTCGTAACGCACACCATGCACCAGCACAATATGATCGCTGTGTGGCAGTAGATTGATGTCGTCTAACAGGGAGAGGAATGGACCAATGCCTGTGCCCGTGGAAAGCAGCCATAGATCGTTTGCGTGTTTGGGAATGGTATCGTGGGTCAGATCGCCATGGGCCGTTTCACCAACATAAATGCTATCGCCGGTTTGAAGCTGCTGTAGCCTTGGCGTCAATTGCCCTTCTGGGTTCGCGACGACTAAGAATTCAAGCCATTCAAACTGCTCACTGGGCGCATTTACTACCGAGTATGCACGGCTAATGGGATTACCCTGTTCGTCGAGTAGTGCAAGTTTGGTAAATTGTCCGGCTTTGAAGGAGAGAGGCGCTCCGGAAACTCGTAAACTGAACAGCTCACCTGTCCAGTCGATTCGTTTTTCTACTTTGGCAAGATTGAAACCTTTCAGTTCTGTCATTGGACATCTCCTTTTGGTTACGCTTACTTAAACCTACGCCTCACAACTGACTATGTAAAGTTTTTAGTTTACAAAAATAAGCATCTAATTCATTTCACATTTTACATACAATTTTATTACATTTTAATCAGTTCCATCTAGAATAAATACTCAAAGTGATAAGTCTCTTGGCAAATTGCGGCAACGTCGATGAAAAAGGAACATGAGTAATGGATACGTTATTAAAAGAATTCCCAGTGATTACGGAAATCAAAGTCGCTTGGGGAGAGATGGATGCCCTGCAACACGTCAATAATGCGGTGTATTTTCGTTACTTCGAAACTGCGCGTTTGGACTACTTCAACAAGATTAATCTGTTGGTAGATTTGCAGACGTCTCACACCGGTCCGGTTTTAAGTGAAACCCAGTGCCGCTACAAACTACCCGTTACGTTTCCAGATACGCTTTTGATTGGCTCACGCGTAATCGACATGCAAGAAGATCGCATCACGATGGAATACCAAGTGCTGAGTAAGAAGTGGGGCAAGATTGCGACCATCGCAACCGCTACTGGTGTGATGTTTGATTTTAAGAACAATGTGAAAGCCGCGATTCCAGACCACGTTCGCCAGTCGATTTTAGACTTGGAAGGCACCGTGGGCAGTACGCATCATTTGGAGTGATAAAAAGGCGAGAAGCGAGAGATTAGAACCGAGATTCCCGACTGCGCTCCTTCGTCGCTATCGGGAATAACGCGGAGGAACTCTTCCAGCCTATGCGATAAGAAAAGCTGTGTCATTCTAGCGAGCCATCCGGAATCTCTCTTTTAAACGTGCACCAAATCCAATTAGCAGAACGTCTCGATGTACAGCGCTTCCACTTTATCTCTTGCCCACTGCGTTTTGCGCAGGAACTTCAACGACGATTTGATTGAAGGATCTTTCTGAAAACAATTAACACGAACGCGCTCATGCATTCCTTTCCACCCGAAGTGCTCAACTAAACGGGTAAGGATTTTTTCTAAACTCAACCCGTGAAGTGGGTTATTCGGCTGCTGTTGGCTCATGCTATTGATCCAGTAAAGTGAAGTTGCGCGCTAATCTAACTCAAACTCGCCGCGCAACCTAGTGTTTTAACCTTGAATTGCCCTGCGACTCTCCCCTATAGTAGCCCAAACTTCTTAAAAGCCCTTTTCATTATGAAAGCCCTCAACGATCTGAATATCTTTGTCGAAACCGCACGCCAAGGCAGTTTTTCGAAAGCTGCCAACAGCATGGACATGACACCAGCAGCCATCAGTGCATCGATCAAACGTCTTGAGGGACAAATAGGCTTTCCGCTGTTTGTGCGCTCCACTCGCAGCCTTCGCCTCACCTCAGAGGGTGAGCTGTTCTTAGACAAAACCACTCAAGCGCTCGCAACACTGCAAGAGGGGTTAGATCAGATATCAAGCGCGCGTGGCGAGTTATCTGGTCAGCTGCATATCACTGCGCCATCTGATTTTGGTCGCAACATGCTGCTTGATTGGGTTGATGAATTTATTGATGTTTACCCAAACGTCTCTATCAAGTTAGAGCTGTCTGATAGCTTAACCGATATGTACACCAAGCCCGTCGATATCGCGATTCGCTACGGTGAACCTGCTGACTCTAACCTCGTCGTATTGGCATTGTGTGGCGCAAATGAGCGAATCCTGTGTGCCTCTCCAGAATACGTCGCAAATAATCCTGTGCTGACCAAACCGGAAGATCTAAACCAACACAACTGTTTGTGTTACATGGTGGCGGATTCGGTTTACAACAAATGGACGCTGACTCGCGGAGACCAAACAGAACAGGTTGTCGTGAGTGGTAAGCTGCTTAGCAATGACAGTGACTTATCCCATCGCTTAGCAATCAAAGGCAAAGGCATCGCCAACAAATCACTGATGGACATCAGCCAAGATTTGATTGAAGGAAGATTAGTAAGAGTATTACCTGAATGGGATTGTGGTCCGGTACCGTTATACATGGTGTGCGCCGATCGTCGTTTGCTGACGCCAACCATTCGTACTTTCCGTGAATTCATTCATGAAAAATGCTGCCAGCAACGTAAGAAAGTGCTGGCAACATTCTGCTCAGAAGCTTAACCGACGAACGTCATTGGGCGAATCTGAGAATATTCAACCCAATCGTTATCTTCTAACGTGGAGATAAACTGCGCGATATGTGGACTTTGTAAGTGCTTATCCAACGCTTCTTGCGATGCCCAAATTTCTTGGAACATAAACAAGCCTTCGATCTTTTGATCCAAATACAATTCGTATTGGCAACACCCCTCTTCTTCACGCGAAGGTTCTAGTAGACCAGAAAGTAAGTTGGTTACGTTGTCGATACTGTCTGGGTAGGCTTTAATTTCTGCAACTAAATGAATCATCTATATCAACTCTATTGATTATGAGGTTATAAATTGCGCAGGAAAAATCGTTTAGAACAAGGCGTGAACTGCGGTAACTAGTGGGTCTAATTACAAAGTTCAAAACGAAGTTATCAACGATTTTAACCAGCAAGGAGGATTAAATAATTGATAGAGTTGATATCAAATCTCAGTAAACACAGAGCTTTCTTCCCAGCGTGACTTAGGCGTCTTAGCATTGAAATCATCTTCTGCGTGGTAGCCAAGCGGCACAATCACAACGCCAGTGTAGCCTTTTTCGCGAAGACCAAATTCTTCATCCAGCACTTTCGGGTCAAAACCTTCGATTGGCACTGCATCAATTTCTAGCGTTGAAGCCCCCAGTAATAACGTACCGACGTTGAGGTAAACCTGTTTCTCCATCCAATGATTGGCGTCTTTCAGGTCAAAACGGTGCATGTTCACAAAGTAACTACGACCACCACGTACCGCTGCTTTTGCCTCTTCCGTTGGGAATCGACCGTCTTTTTCTTCCTGCGCCAATAGCGCTTCGATGTAGTCGTTATCGATGTCCGTTTTAGCACAGAACACCAACACGTGTGATGCGTTTAGGATCTTCGCAGCATTGAACGCGTAGTTCTCTTGTGCTGCTTTTGCGATACGTTGCTTGCCCTCTTCTGTGCTTGCCAGAATGAAGTGCCACGGCTGAGAGTTCACGCTCGATGGACTAAAACGAATCAGCTCTTTGACTGCGTCGATCTTTTCTTGAGGCAGCTTACGAGTTGGGTCAAAGACTTTGGTTGAGTAGCGAGATTTAGCAGCTTGAACGATGTCCATCGGGGTCTCCAGTCGAGTAGTTTATGCTGGTTATCACTTTAACCTTATGAGTTACAGGGAAAAACCGATTTCAGTTAAAAACATCTTCAAAATAAATTTGAAAATCGCCGATGTAACAAGCTTTGAGCACTCTCACTGAAGCAACACTTGGTTTAAGCAATAATGTCGCCTTTGCTTTATTACCGAACCACTTTCATGCTGCGTCAAGACAACATCATCACGCCCTTTCTCTGCAAAAAACTTGGGCATAATCACCTAAGAATTGCTGGCGAATATTGGCATATTGAAAAGCTGGTTGCCTTGCAATGTATGATGTTGCAAGAGGCACCGACGCTGCGTGAAGGTCTGTTGTGGTGGAGCAAAAGTGTTTCGCTGTTCGACCGTCGCTTGTACATTGTTTTCGAACACAGTGATAACCAGATTCAGATGCGGCTAGAGTGCCGAGCTACCGAGATGCCAAGCTGGGCAGAATCGGTTTATGACTTGCTGCTGATGCAATTGGAACAACTAGGTTTGAGTGAATCTGTGCGCATTCAGCTTCACAACCATGACCTTTACTCTGCTCATTTCGAACTAGAAGAAGACACTAACCCGAAGCAGAACTCGGTCATGTTCGACTTGGTAAAACATGTTTATTTGCTGCTGTCTCACCAACCAATTGAACAGCCAGAATTGTTGAGCGTGCTTAATGCTCTGTTCGTCAAAAACAGCAATTACGCACTGAAATTAGACCAAGCCGCACTGCAACTGGGCGTATCCAAGCGCACCTTGCAACGTCGACTGCAAGAAAAACAAATGAGCTATTCGCAATGCGTCGACTTCGCCAAGAAAAAGCACGCACTTGCCCTACTTGCAGACACTCAACTCACAACGCAGCAAATCGCTTATCAGTTGGGTTATGAAGAGCCTTCCAACTTCCACCGAACCTTTCGCCGTTGGTATCCGTTTTCGCCAATGCAATATCGCCAGCAGTGCTTGGATAACCGCACTCATCTCAATAACCAACCCATCCGCTTGTACTATGCCAAAGCCAATACTTTAGCCGATAACGATATTGACCAACCCGTCGGTAAAATCTGGATGGAAGTGGATAATATTGCGTTTGAAAAAGTGGTCTCAGTTGAGTGTCGAGACCGTGATGGCACGTGGCGTCGCTACCCCGCCTTCTTCGAGCGTTTCTTGAATAATGGCACCGAACTATGGGCGACAACAGAGCTTCCTGTCGCTCATCCACTAACCTTTAGACTGTGTTATGAAGTCGATGGTGAACGCTACATTGATAACAACCACCAGCGTGATTACGTGGTTTCTAAAGGGCTTTTAATTGGTGCAACGGAATACATAGTCCCGACAAGGCAACTTATCCAACTCGACACTCAGTACACCTTGTTTGTGGAACTCGCGTGTCGATTAAAAGACGTGGCGAAGATCGATTGCTACTTGGGTGACGCGCCAGCTCCGCACGAAATGAGCCAAACTCAGAATGCAGAAGATTACACATGCTGGGCGCTGCAACTTTCCCTAACCCAAACGGTTAAACAGTGCCGATTCCGACTCTATGATCATTCTGGTAATGAGTTAGCCAAAGACCATTACCCGATTCAATACCCAATTGTGCAACCACTCAGTTAAATATGTAACACAGTTCAAATTCAGCACTTCGTGACATCATTTCACGTCTCTTTTGGCGCGAAATGACACTCTCAACTTCAAACCTTTGATTTATCGTTTCCGCATTGCTGCATAACGGAGACAAAAGCCGTGTTTGAAACCTTACCTAACCCTATGAATAAAATAAAAATACTCCCTCTAGCGATCGCCCTAGCTCTTTCTGGCTGTGGTAGCGATGAAACTACGCCAACCGACATAGGAAGCCACGTGGCATCTCCTGATTGGCAAGACCAGATCATTTACTTCTTGATGATCGACCGTTTTAACGACGGCGACAACACGCTAAACGATCAAGGTCAGAATGAGTACGATCCTACCTCAGACAAGAAATTCAGTGGTGGTGACCTTGTTGGTGTCAGTGACAAGCTAGGTTACATCGAAGACCTAGGCGCAACCTCTATCTGGATTACGCCGCCAGTGGCAAACCAGTGGTGGGACGCAGAACAAAACTACGGCGGCTACCACGGCTACTGGGCGCGTGATTTCCAAAAAGTGGATGAGCACTTTGGTGACATGGAAAGCTACCAAGCGTTAGCGCGAGAAGTGCACGCTCGTAACATGTTTTTGATCCAAGACATCGTGACCAACCACGTAGGTAACTTCTTCACTTACGATGACCCATACAATTACGATCCTAGCCTACCTTGCCAAGGTTTCCGTTTGATCGAAAATGCGCTGCCAGCAGGGCAAGAACTGCCTTACCCACTCAACATGAATGAGTGTAAAGAAGATGGCACAGGCATTTACCACTGGACGCCAAGCATCACCGACCACAACGACCCAGTACAAGAAAAAACCTGGCAACTGTCGGATCTGGATGACCTGAATACATCCGATCCTGAAGTACGCGCTTATCTAAAAGAGAGCTACCGTAAATGGATTCGCGAAGTGGGCGTTGACGGTTTCCGTATCGATACTGTGAAGTTTGTTGAGCACGATTTCTGGAACGACTTCCTGCACGCCGATGATGGTGTGATGACTCAAGCGGTTGATACTGGTCGCGATAACTTCCTGACCTTTGGTGAAGTCTTCGAAACATCTACGCCTTACAACACAGAAGGCGAAGAGAAGATGCTGACTTACATCGGCGAAAGCGGCTCGCCGGAGCAGTTAACCTCGGTGTTGAACTTCCCATTGCAAGCCACCATGACTCGCGTATTTGCAGCAGGACAACCGACCGATTACCTACGCTTCCGTCTTGAGAAAATGATGGAGATGTTCCCGAATCCATACATCATGCCAAACTTCATTGATAACCACGATATGCCACGTTTTCTATCACAAGGCAGTGTCAATGATATGAAGCAAGCGCTGATTACCATGATGGCGGTACCGGGCATCCCTGTGATTTACCAAGGTACAGAACAGGAGATGTCAGCGGCGCGCGATGCGATGTTTGCTGGCGGCTACCGTGAAGACGGCGACTACGTAGACTCATTCGACCAAAACAGCGAGATGTACTTGTTCATCCAAGAGCTTGCTAAGTTGCGTACCGAGAACAAAGTCATGACACGCGGCGAAATGAAAGTGATTGGTAGCGATAAAGCCGGCGCCGGTGTGTTCGCCTTTACCCGCACTTTGGATAGCGACGAAGTCTTGGTGGTAATAAACACATCGAATTCCCCAATGTTGATGAACCAACTCGATGTAGAGCAAGCGGGCGGCACCGTCTTCCAACAACAAATCATGTCGAATTGGGCGGACGCTCCAGAGCAGTTAATCGCCGATGAAAACGGTCACGTAACCCTTGAGCTACCAGCCAAATCTGCCGTGATTTACTCAAAAACTGACGACACCCAATCGGTAGATACCCCAGACCTCAACATCCAACTGGTACAGGATTGGGAAGGACAAACCATTACTGATGACATCGTGATTGCTGGTACTGCTAACGCAAACGAGAAATTAAACCTTGTCGTCGACGGTAATCTGGAAACAGCACAAGCCATTACCGTGGGTGCTGACGGTCAATTTAGCGTGACTTTATCTACCCGTCACTTTGCGATTGGCGAACAGCAACACCGCTTCGCGATTTACTCCACTGAGAAAAAAGCAGGCATTGAAGATGTGAACTTTGTGTCGGACTTAAGCTGGTCGAACACGCCAGACGACACTATTGATGACGCTGGTGATGCGCAAGATGGTATGGGCGGCCCTAACGGTAACTACTCGCTACCAACGGATCCAACGTTCGATAAAGACAATAGCCAACTCGCAATCAACAAAGCCGAGGTATTTACCGTCGGCAGTAACGTGCGCTTGACCTTCACCATGGACAAGATAACCGATACTTGGTTACCGCCAAACGGCTTTGATCACGTTGGTTTCACCATCTTCATTGATTTACCGGAAGAAGCAGCAAGCAACCTAACGGAACTGCCAAAGATCAACGCTTCTATGCCAAGTGGAACATGGAGTCGCAATGCCGTGGTCTTCGGCTGGCAAAGCTCGATTTACAACACTCAAGGCGCAAACGCGACAACATGGGGTGAAGCGGTAACGCCGGCACCAATGGTCACCGTAGACAAAGCCAACAACACCATTTCGATGGACTTCGCGAGTGACGCACTAGGTCGACCTGATTCACTGGATGGCATTCGATTCTATGTGACAACTTGGGACTTGGATGGATTGTCTGCCACTTACCGTCCACTGGAACAAGACAAAGGTCCTTGGAACTTCTCTGGCGGCGCATCGGATGAGAGTAAGATTTGGGATGACTTACCAATCATCACCTTGTCTGAATAATCACTAAAACTGCAATAAACGCGAAAGCAAAAAGCAGCTCACCTTCGAGCTGCTTTTCTTTGTCTGAAATTCTGAAATCACTATCGCGAAACTCGCCCTTGCACTAGTTAAACAGCGACTTCACCCAAAGTACTAAACTGTCCCATAACTTCCCAATCCACGAGCCCTCTTCCACTGCTTGGTTACTCACCAGCGGATAGCTCGCCACGGTTTTATCGTCACTCTTCCACACGACTTTACCAACCACATCCCCTTTTGCGATGGGTGCGATCAACGGTTCATTCACGACCACGCTCTTGTCTAAACCAGCGGTTAGAGAGCGGGGCAGCGTCAGGTACGCATCTTGAGCGAAGCCCAAATCAATCTCACTGACATCACCCTTCCACACTTTTGCACTCGCCTGAACTTCGCCCTGTTTTGCCACTTGTTTGGTGTCATAGAAGCGGAAGCCATAACTGAGCAGGTTCTTAGACTGGCTAATACGCGACTGTTTGCTTGGTGTCCCCATCACTACCGAGATAAGTCGCATCTTTCCTTGCTTAGCAGAACTGACCAAACTGTACCCTGCATTGCTGGTGTAGCCCGTTTTACCGCCATCGACATCCATCGATTTGTCCCACAACAGTTTATTACGGTTGTATTGGGTGATCTTGTTCCACTTAAATACCTTCTCACTATAAAACGCATAGACTTCGGGCACATCATTGATGATGGATTGCATCAGCGTCGCCATATCATTAGGAGAAGTTTGAATGCCCTCGCTATCCAGACCATGCGAGTTAACGAAGTAGGTATCGTTCAAGCTGAGCTTATCCGCCCAACCATTCATCAAGGCGACAAACGCCCCTTCACTACCGGCAACATGTTCGGCGAGCGCCACACAAGCATCATTACCAGATTGAATGATCACTCCACGCATTAGATTGGCGACGGTGATTTCATCTTTGGGTTGGATAAACATTTTTGAGGAGTCTGGGAATTTGGCTGACCACGCGTTCTCACTCACCGTCACTTTATCATCCCATTGAAGCCGCCCAGATTTGATTTCTTGCCCCACGACGTAAGCGGTCATCAGTTTGGTTAAACTGGCTGGGGCTAATCCGGCACGCGCGTTTTGCTCAGCAATGATGGCACCGGACTGAAAGTCCATTAACACATAGCCTTTCGCCTGCAACTGAGGCGGATTCGGCGTTACAACTGCCAATGCAGGGGCGCTTATGGTCTGTAGTAGTAAACAAGTGAGCGTTATTCGGGTAAGTGACGTGTTCATCAAGCATCCTCCATGGTCAATGACCGCCAAATGTCTCGTTTCATAAATACGGTAAGACAGTGATGTCTAAACTGCACCTATCAGATCATAGTTCACTCAGTGCATACCAACACGGAAAGATCGAAGAGTTTCTGTTTTGAGTGCCATTCCTTGCCTTTCCCGCTTCAAAAATCGAGTTCTTACAACAAATCTATTGTTTCTAATAAGGAATTCGATATCGTAAAGCGACTATAAACAAGGACAGACCATAACAATGAACGCTCAATCATTTATCGACGCAGGACTGCATTACACGCCCCACTCGTTCACCGTGCCACTGGATTACCAAGATCTAAGCAAAGGCACGATCAACGTCTTCGCTCGCTCCGTTTGTTTAGTCGGCGATGAAGACTCCGACAAACCATGGTTAGTGTATTTTCAAGGTGGTCCGGGCTTCCCTTCTCCTCGTCCAAACGGAAACAACGGTTGGATAAAACGCGCACTGAGTGAGTATCGTGTATTGCTGCTCGACCAACGCGGCACTGGCAACAGCAGCGTGATCAATCATCAGACGCTTGCGCACCTCACGCCGAAGCAACAGGCTGACTACTTAAGCCACTTCCGCGCAGACAACATTGTTCGCGATGCGGAATTTATCCGTGAACAATTTGGTGTTGAGAAGTGGGCGATTTTGGGGCAGAGCTTTGGCGGCTTCTGTTCACTAACTTATCTATCGCTGTTCCCGAACAGTTTGCTCCAAAGCTACATTACGGGTGGTGTGCCTTCGGTTTCTCGTCATGCCGATGATGTGTATCAAGCAACCTTTAAGCGCACCATGGAGAAGAACCAAGCCTTCTTCCAGCAATTCCCACAAGCGCAGCAACTGTGCCAAAACATTGCCAATCACTTATTGGAGCACGAAGAGTTTCTGCCAAATGGTCAGCGTTTTACTGTCGAACAATTCCAACAAATTGGGATTAACTTTGGTGTCAGTGATACCTTCTTGCCAACTTATTACTGGCTAGAAAGTGCCTTGATTGAAGTGAACGGTAAACCTCAGCTTCGTTATGAATTCCTCAACGACATGTTGGCACAGCAAAACTTCCAGACCAATCCAATTTACGCGATTCTGCACGAATCAATTTACTGCCAAGGGTTTGCTTCTCAATGGAGCGCACACCGAGTGCGCCAAGAGCATGATGCGTTCAATTACGAACAAGGTAAGTCGTTCTACTTCACTGGAGAAATGGTCTTCCCTTGGATGTTCGATCAATACGTAAACTTAAAGCCACTGAAAGAAGCTGCAGAATTACTGGCAGAGAAAGCCGATTGGACGCCGTTATACGATGCCCAACAACTGGCAAACAATAAGGTGCCTGTGAGCTGCGCTGTCTATGCCGACGATATGTTTGTAGAAATGGACATTAGCCGTGAAACACTCGCTGCAATGCCAAACTCAAAAGCGTGGATCACCAATGAATATGAGCACAACGGTCTTCGTGCAGATGGTGAGCGTATTCTCGACAAGTTAATTGCGATGGGTAAACAAACCGCAACAACGTTGAAATGAGCAGCTAACGCTCAGAATTCGCTAAAAACCTAGATAGAAAAACGCCTCTTTATCACGAGATAGAGAGGCGTTTTTGATTCGATTCAGGTTTAAATTAGCGCTAGTCTTTGACTCGCTTGGTCATCATTTTGGTGATCACGCGGTAACCCATCTTATGGTAGAAATCTTCGCCTTCGTGATTAAATGACGCCACGGTTAAACCAAGCTCTTCAATATCTTGGCTGCACAAATCACTCTCGATTTTATCCATCAAAGACAAGCCAATACCTAAGTTACGATGGCTTTCAGACACCACCAATTCATTGATATAACCGACGCGTCTTTCCGGAGAGAGAATCGAGTTAACCTCTCGCACGGTGCCAGAAATAAAGCCAACCACCTGTCGGTTAGAACAAGCAATAAAAGCCGTGATGCTGCCATCAAAATATTTATCGAAGATGTTGCGATCTTCCCTTAACTGCGCCATTTCTTCCGGAGAACGGTAGAAATCTGGCTCAGCATTATAATGAGAGGTGTCGAGTTCGACCAAGAGCGTTTTCAACAGTGGGACGTCTTCTTCTCTTAGTCTTCTGATATGAAACTGTTGCATGTTGAATTCCTTTGCCAACCGACCTGTATCAAGCACAGATCTTTGCTTCAACTGATTATCGGATAAGAAGTTTTAGGAATGTGAAGCGATTCAACAGTACAAATTTCGACCATTTATGTCGAGTACGTTTTCAACAGTTTTACGAGTTTTTACTGATAATTTGAACATCCACAAAATTTAAGTGGAAATAAAACTCTCCTTTTCTCAATAAAAGGGGATTATATACATAATTTAGAAAGCGGCATTTTGCTCAAAAGCGAGTGCCGATTTTAAGCGACTAAAATCACCAATCGGTTCGCCATCGAGCATAAACTGCGGATAGCTTCTTGCGGTTGGGAATAACTCGAACAAGGTTTCCCGATCAAACTCCACATCCAACTTAAGCGTTGCCACGTTAAAGCCCTGATTTTGCAACCACATCGCAGCGGTCTCACATTGGGAGCACTGCTCCTTACTGTACATTTCTATTTTCATCACTCTTCTGTGCTATTCCTTGCCGTTAGAAATCTGCATCAAAACTCAACTGGCGATCTTGAGGTCGTTTGTATTCAGTAACGCGTTTTTCGAAAAAGTTAGTTTTTCCTTCCATGTCCAATAAGCGCATGTAATCAAATGGGTTTTCAGCACCAAAGAGCGGGGTGAAACCAAACAAACCAGCGATAACATCGGCAGTGTGCTCAATGTATTGGCACATCAGCTCAGCATTCATACCAATCAAGTCCACTGGTAAGGCTTCCGTTACAAACTCTTTCTCAATTGAAACGGCTTCTCGGCAAATCTCTTCAAACTCTTGTTGTGTTACCTTGCCTTGACCTAAGGTTTTGAATAGCAGCGCAGAGAAACTAAAGTGCAACCCTTCATCACGAGCAATCAAGTCATTACTTGCCGCTAAGCCTGCCAGCAAACCACGTTTACGGAAGTAATAAATGGCGCAGAAGCTGCCAGCGAAGAACAAGCCTTCCACTAGACCAAAGGCAATCAAACGCATTGCCAATGGTTTGTCGGAAGAGATCCACCTCATTACCCACTCCGCCTTACGTTTTACGGTCGGGACGTTTTCAATCGCATTGAACAAACGCTCACGCTCTTCAACATCAGGAATGTAAGTTTCGAGTTGCAGCGCGTAAGTTTCTGCATGAATGACTTCATTAAATGCCTGCAAAGCAAGGAAGCAGCGCGCTTCTGCGATTTCAATTTCGCCATAAAATCGAGTCAATAAGTTCTCGTTAATCATCCCTTCGCTCTGAGCAAAGAACGCCAACACATGTCGAATGAAGTGCTTTTCGCCTTCGGTCAGCTTGGCAAGATCAGCAAGGTCTTGAGCAAAATCGAGTTCTTCTGTCGTCCAGAAAGCCGCTTCGTGAGTTTTATACGCTTGCCAAATCTCTTCGTATTGAATGGGGAACAAGCTAAATTTGTTTTTAACAATCATACCGTTTCCTTACTTTCGGTTGATGTGAATCTTTTTAATTGGCGAGATAGGTTTATGCGCCGCAGTTTAGGCAATCTTCATCTTCGCTCTGCTGACCAACGGTGACTTTCACCGCATTCGTCGATGGCTTGGAGCGCAAGTAGTACATGCCGGTTTTTAGACCACGTTTCCACGCATAGAAGTGCATCGCATTGATTTGGGCGAATGTTGGTGATGCGAGCCATAAATTGAGGCTCTGCGATTGGCAAACAAACGGGGCACGAGCTGCCGACATATCAATGATCTCTTTCTGAGAGATTTCCCACACGGTGCGATACACGGATTGAAGATCGTCTGGAATGGCATCGATACCTTGTACTGAACCGTTATTGAGAATAATGGCGTCACGGATTTTGCTCGTCCAAAGACCACGTTGTTCCAGATCGCTCACCAGATGTTTGTTGATGATGATGAACTCACCCGATAATGTTTGGCGTTTGTAGATATTGCTGGTTTGCGCTTCAAACGCTTCGTTGTTACCTAAAATTTGCGCTGTCGACGCCGTTGGCATTTGAGCAATCAGTAGTGAGTTACGCACACCGTGCTCTGCGATTTGGCGCTTTAGCTGTGACCAATCCCAGCGGCTGCTTGGATGTTCACCCCACAGATCAAATTGGAACTGACCATGACTGATTGGTGAGCCGTCATAACTGGAGTACGCGCCTTTTTGCGCCGCGATTTCACAAGACGCTTCAAGGGAGGCGTGATACATGGTTTCCGCGATGTCACGGTTTAGCTGCAATGCTTCTTCGCTATCGAATGGAAGGTGCATTTTGAAGAACACATCCGCCAAACCTTGAATACCCAAACCAACAGGACGATGCGCGTGGTTCGATTTTTCAATCTTATCGGTTGGGTGATAGTTCACATCGATAACGCGGTCGAGGTTTTTAATCGCAACTTTGGTGACTTGGTGAAGTTTGTCGAAATCAAACCCCGTGTCTGTAACGAACTTAGGCAGTGCCATGGACGCCAAGTTACAAGCCGCCGTTTCATCTGGCGTCGACACTTCCATGATCTCTGCGCACAAGTTACTCGATTTGATGGTGCCGAGGTTTTTCTGATTCGACTTTTCATTACACGCGTCTTTGTAGAGCATGTACGGCGTACCCGTCTCGGCTTGTGACTCAATGATTTGCGTCATCAATTGGCGGGCTTTGATGGTCTTCTCGCCCAAGCCCATACGCTCGTATTCTTGGTACTTCTGAGTAAACTCAGCGCCGTATAAATCAGACAAACCTTTGGTATTGTGAGGGCTAAATAGAGTCCATTCCGCATCGTTTTCAATACGTTCCATGAACAAGTCTGGTACCCATAGAGCGAGGAACAAATCACGAGCTCGGAACTCTTCTTTACCGTGGTTTTTACGTAAATCGAGGAAGGATTCGATATCCGCATGCCAAGGTTCCAGATAAACCGCAAACGAGCCCTTGCGCTTACCGCCACCTTGGTCGACATAGCGAGCCGTTTCATTGAAAACTTTCAGCATTGGCACGATGCCATTCGACACACCGTTAGTGCCAATAATTGGCGCACCCGTCGCTCGAATATTGTGGATGTGTAGCCCAATGCCACCCGCCGATTTAGAAATCAGCGCACAATCTTTGAGGGTGTCGTAAATACCGTTGATGGAATCTTCTTGCATCGCTAATAGGAAACACGAAGATAGTTGTTGCATCTTACAGCCAGCATTAAACAGCGTTGGCGTAGCGTGAGTGTAGTAACCAAGGCTGAGCAAATCGTATAGCTCTCTAATTTCTTCAAGATCGTCACCCGCGACAGCGACCGCTACACGCATGAACATATCTTGTGGTCGTTCAACCACCACACCTTTTACTTTCAATAGGTAGGAACGCTCGAGAGTTTTGTAGCCGAAGTAATCAAACTGATAGTCACGTTTGTAGTCAATCATCTCTTCGAGCGCAAACTGATTCTTGGCAACAAAGTCGACGTAAGCATCGGAAAGAATACCGATTTCAGAGAGCTCACGTGTTGCAGTGGCGTATCCGCTGGTTTCTTTTTGCAGAGAACTCACCATCACGCGAGCCGCAAGCTTGGCATAATCGGGGTGTTCCGTCGCAAGGCTTGCTGCCGTTTCAGCGAGGAATACATCGATTTCCGTCACCTTAATGCCGTCGTACAAACCGCTTACCACGCGTTGTGCAACCGCAATAGGTTCGACTTTTAGTCCATCAGCCAGCGCTTCGGCTCTTCGAGTAACCTTATCTAGACTGGCTTTTTCTTTCCGTCCATCTCGTTTTATAACGTCCATAATCTATATCTTGTGTGTAGTTTGAATGATGAGCACCATATGTACGCAATAGATCTAGATGATAATAGTTATCATTACAAGAAAGTTTTTTAAAAGTTAGAACTGACGATAGAGAGGGTAAGGAAACATATTGACACTGACCCAAGCTCGATAGGAACAGCAATCAGAGCCAAGCACCGCAAACGTGATAAAGTGATGAAGTTTTCCACAAAGCTTTAATTTTCATTAACTTAGTTCAATTCTAGAAAAGAACAACAAATGTGATCCAGTTCAAATTTTCATACCCTTTAATTTCCAATGCTACGCGCTGAAATTTGTTGAAAAAATCGCTGGGGCAACATGACTAAAAATATCCGCATAGTTTGTCCGTATTTCCGACTAAATTACTCAGGTATACTCCGAGCCGCTAAAATTGTTAGGTATCGAGCCGTCGAACCATCGACCCTTTAAAGTAAGGAATAATCATGAGTCAGTATGTTGTCTGCGCCCTGTATAAGTTTGTGGAACTGAAAAACTACCAAGAGTTACGCGAGCCATTGCTTGCCCTAATGGAAGCCCACGGTGTACATGGAACGTTGCTACTGGCGAGTGAAGGTATTAACGGTACGGTAGCAGCGAAACGCGAAGGTATTGATACACTGCTTGCATGGCTAAATGCCGAACCTCGCCTTACTGGTATTGTTTACAAAGAGTCGTACTCAGATACTCAGCCGTTTAACCGCACCAAAGTAAAGCTAAAGAAAGAGATCGTGACATTGGGCGTTGAAGGCATCGATCCTCGCCATGTCGTTGGCACCTACGTGAAGCCCCAAGATTGGAACGATCTGATTGCTGATCCAGAAGTTTTTGTGGTTGATACTCGTAATGACTATGAAATCGAAATCGGAACATTTAAAGGTGCAGTTAACCCAAATACTGACACGTTCCGCGAATTTCCTGACTATGTAAAACAAAACATGGATCCAGAGAAACACAAAAAAGTCGCGATGTTCTGTACGGGTGGTATTCGCTGTGAAAAGTCGACTGCTTACATGAAAGAGCAGGGCTTTGATGAGGTGTACCACCTAGAAGGCGGTATTCTGAAATACCTTGAAGAAGTACCAGAAGAAGAAAGCTTGTGGGAAGGCGATTGTTACGTATTCGACGGTCGCGTTGCGGTGAACCACCAGCTGGAAAAAGCAGATTACGACTTGTGTAATGCTTGCCGACTGCCAATCACGGAAGAAGACAAACAATCAGAGCAATTTGAGCAAGGCGTAAGCTGCCCGAAATGTTTTGGTAAACACAGTGAAGAGCAAGTAGAGCGCTTCCGCGAGCGTGAAAAGCAAGTGTCGTTAGCAGCGGTTCGTGGCGAACAACACGTCGGTGGTGAAAGTGCCAAACAACGTGAGCAGCGACGCGTAGAAAAGTTGGCAAAGAAAGACACACAACGTAAACAAGCATAAGATTCAAACACATTAAATACAAACGCCCCGCTTCTGGCTTGCAGACGGGGCGTTTTTGTTATCGTTGTAAGGTAAAAACTAAGATGTTCTAATAAGGCCTGCGTAAGCTTTATCTGAGACGCTGTCAGGAAATACGCTTTCTAGCGCACTCGATTCTATGCTCATGTGTTGCTGTAGAACGGCTTTGATCACCGCCCTCATATCATTAGCAGGGGCTAAGTCTCTCCCTTGATAAAGCTCAGTTTGGGCAAGCCCTGGAAATTCTCCCAATACCTTGCCACCTTCGATGGCTCCACCAGCAATAAACATGGCGTTTGCTGTTCCATGATCGGTGCCTTTGGTTCCGTTTTCCGCTGCGGTGCGTCCAAATTCACTTGCCGCCATCACGACAGTTTTCGACCAGTTATCCCCTAACGCTTTCTTTAGGTTGGCAAGACCGTTATCCAATTTACGCAATTGATTGGCGAGCCTTCCTGTTTCTGCGCCTTGGCCTGCATGAGTATCCCATCCGCCCAGTTCCAATACCGCGATGTTTGGACCGCCTTCAGCAGAGAGAAAAGTTCCCGCTTGAGACGCCAAGACAGGAAACTGCTTACCGGGACGATTACGATTCGACATCATTTCAATCTTCAGCGCTTCTTCAAAATTACTCGCAAGCTTCTCATCACTTTGAAACAAAGCCTCTAGCAGCTCCACTTGGCTGTCTCGCGCTTGCAAATTGTTTGGATACCAACTGCTGACCGCCTTCTCTCCTTGAACAATCAAAGGTAACCCTGAATCGATCGCCAAACCTTTCGACTTGGCATCCAGTTGCAGCAATCGGTTTAACCATCCATCACGATGTAACGGATTGTCTGTGCCGTTCTCCAACACCTTTTGCCCATCAAAATGAGAGCGCTCACGATACGCGGTGGCACAAGCGTGCACCATCGCCATCTGCTTATTTTGATACCACTCGAAGCTGGTTTTCATCGCCGGATGCAAACCATAAAAATCGTCGAGTTTATTCAGTTTTTCTGTTGCTAAACCAATCGTCGGACGGAGAGCTAAATACTGCTTATCAGCATAAGGAACCACAACGTTTAATCCATCCATCGCACCCCGCAACGTAATCCAAACAAAGATATTTGGAGAGCTTGATTGAGCAAAGACTGCATTAGGCAACAAGCTTGTTGCGCCCACGGCTAAAGCGGATTTTAAAAATTGTCGACGAGTCGATGTTAAGTTCGTTTGTTTATCTATTGTCATCACTCACCTCATCGATACTGAAATTGCGGACTAAGCCAAAGTAGAGAAAGCTTCATCTCTGCCGATGGGGCTTTGTTCATCACCAACCTTGTGTGTTCGTCTAACGCATTGCCGTAAAGCTGTTGGCTAATTTGCTCAACAAAAGCTTGTGGTTTCACACCTTGGGACTTGGCACTTTTCACCGCCAGTCGAGCGATTCGATTCGCTAACTGCCACCGCTGAGTTAGCGCCGATGGACTGTTGTAATCCGCGTCTTTGTCTGGCCAACCAGCAGGAGAACCCGCCATAAAAGGAGGCTGCCCTAAGCTTCTTTGCGCACCGAGTAATTTATTCCCAGACTTGCTCATTTGCATGTCATTCGATTCAGGAAAACGGACATCAGCACTGCGCAAAACCGCGAATAACCACTCTTGAGAAGTACGAAAGCGCACCGCTTCTGCCGATTGGCTCAAAGCGCTTTGAATCAACAATCGATAAACCAGGAGCAAATCCCCTTTACCTTTTAGGTAAGCTTGGCTGAGCGGTTCAACCAAGGCTTCACCGGAAGGTCCTAGGAAATGCTGCACCAACTTACGTGCAATATGTTTTGCAGTATCAGGATGAAGCGCAAGATCTCTCAAACACGCTCGTCCTTGTTCAATACCTTGTTGAGAATAGCGCTTGCCAAGCAGAGTTATCGAGCCTGGCTCATGGGTTCTTGCATTAAATTGGAAACCAACTTTTGGCGCTTTGAATCCAACGCTCCAGCCAGTAATGGCTTTTGCCAGCTCAATTACGTCTTGTTGTGTATATTGGCTATCGACACCAAGCGTATGCAGCTCCATGATTTCTCGCGCGAGGTTTTCATTGAGCCCTTTACCCTGTTTCAGTCCTTGTTTGGAGTTCGGTCCTACCGACAAGTTGTTATCCAGAAACATCAGCATGGTTGGGTGCTGACTCACCGCTAAGAGCATCTCAACAAAGTTGCCATTCCAGTGTTCTCGAATCACTTCATTTTCAACGCTAGCCACAATCGGACGCACCTTTCGTGTGTCTGCCGATATGGCAAAATGGTTGCTCCAAAATTGAATCAAGCGTTCCTGAAATCCACACGGAGTGTGCAAAGTCTGTTGGTTGCGAGCCTCGACTTGTCGCAAATATTGCTCACGAAAGAACGCACCAATTTGCTTTTGCACTTCACGCTTTTTGGTTGGGGATTGCTTGAGCTCTCGTTTGGTGTCATTGAGCTTTCTCAGTTCCAACAACACTTCGTTTGTACTCGGCAACTTGGTTATTGCCTCATGCCAATAGGTATTACTGCTTAGTTGCTTTTCTAAACTTGGCGAACTGTGTTGATAAAGGGGCCCAAAGCCGAACCGCTGCTCATAGATAATGTCTTGAGTTGGGTAATACTGCATAGCCGATTCCGTGTGATGCTTTATGTCAGTCTAGCAAGCATCACATGGCGTCGAGTTCAATTTTTGGTTATTTCTCAGTCAGTAAAGCTGGTTATCACGCAGAGGAACTTCTAATTCATTAGTACCATCTTTGGATGACTGCCCAACCATTTCGTCATAAGCACTTTGTTGGCGAAGCACCTGCTGTTTCGCTTTCAAGTGACGACATTGCTTTTGCAACTCCAGTATCGAATGCGCTCTTAAAAACTTGCCTTTATCGTCGGTAACAAAGTGTTCCTCTCCATCGACTAAGACGGATACTTGATACAAAGCGAGATCGAGAGAGTGGATAACGAGCTTGTCGATGTAGAAGAATTTTTCCAATTTACTGAGTGGCATAGACATGAAGCACCTCCTTGCTCCGTGCCTTTACGTCAACACCAATAAAATCGATCACTGAGTGAGAAATATGCCCCGCAAATACGTAAAAACCGGAAAAACAAGCGAGGGGCACAATGCAAACAATCAATTTAGTGTGGCTAAAACGCGATTTACGCCTGACCGATCATAGGCCTTTGCAACACGCTTTATCTTCAGAGCATCCAACTGTGTTGCTTTATATTGTCGAACCCATGTTACTGGATGACCCACATTACTCTGCTCGTCACTGGCGTTTTATTTGGCAATCACTCCAAGATATGAACAGAACACTTTCGGCTCTTGGTCATCAAGTGTCCGTAATGTCAGGTAGCGCAATAGATTGCCTCAGCGCGATTCAGAATCAGTTCAACATCAACGCTATTTTCTCCCATCAAGAAATAGGACTGCGTTGTACGTTTGAACGAGACAAACAAGTATCAGAATGGCTTCAATCACAATGGATTCCGCGGCACGAATTTGAACATGGCGCCGTCATTCGAGGAGCAAAAGACCGACTCGGCTGGGATAAGCATTGGGATACGGTTATGCGAGCCGAGATTGAAGATATCGACCTTGAAAGTGCTTCTCTTATTACCCTCGATGTTGACGCACTTGGTTGCTCGTTTACGCCCCCTCCTTCTTGGTTAGAAAAAATAAAAGGCATGCAAACGGGCGGAAGTTCGCTCGCTTGGCAAACCATGGAAGACTTTTTTCAACGTCGGGGACGCGATTATTATCGAAGTATTTCCAGCCCGACGGCATCTCGAACTGCATGCACTCGCCTCTCTCCCTATCTTGCATGGGGCAATATATCGCTTCGAGAAGTGTACCAATACCTGCTGCAACATTGGCAAGTGGCTGGGTTTCGTCGCAGCTTAATAGCACTGTCTTCGAGATTGCATTGGCATTGTCACTTTATGCAGAAGTTTGAATCCGAATGCGAAATGGAGTTTCGTTGTGTCAATAGGGCTTATGAACCTTTATTACAGCAAGCAAGCGTCAGAGAGGAGGCACTCTTGGACGCTTGGAAGTCAGGCACAACCGGGATACCGCTCATCGATGCTTGCATGCGCTGCCTCCATCACACCGGATACATCAACTTTCGCATGCGCGCGATGTTGGTGAGTTTTTTAACGCATCATATGAACATGGATTGGCGCGATGGCGTGACTCACTTAGCTCAGTTGTTCCTCGACTTTGAACCGGGTATCCATTACCCACAATTTCAAATGCAAGCAGGTGTGACTGGCACCAACACGATTCGCATCTACAATCCGACGAAACAAGCACAAGAGCACGATGCTGACGGTGAGTTCATTCATAAATGGATTCCAGAACTCGCAATGGTTCCCACTCCCTTGTTGTTTGAACCATGGAAAATGACCGCAATGGAAACAGTCATGTACCAAATGGATCCCGATTCCCGATATCTCGCGCCCGTCGTAAATGTAGAGGCAAGCGCAAAAGCAGCAAGAGAGCGATTGTGGGCATGGCGCAAACGCACAGAAGTGAAAGTAGAAGGAGCGAGAATTTTGGCACAACACGTTCGGCCTTCGAACAAAAAGAAAGCCAGTTGATCGCCCAGAAAGAAGCGCGCGTACAAACAAAGGCTTTTATCAGGGAGAGAGCGGTACCCAAACAACGAAAGGAATGCACAATGTTAAAACGTATTTTGGTTACAACCACGGTTATGTTTGCCACTTTTTCATTTTTAATGCCAGCGCAAGCCCATGAACACGGAATGATGAAAGAAGATATTGTTGATGTCGCCGTTGCAAATGGCTCTTTCAACACCTTGGTGGCAGCAGTCAAAGCCGCAGGCTTAGTAGACACGCTTAAAGGAGAAGGCCCATTTACGGTGTTTGCACCGACTGACGAAGCATTTGCTAAGCTTCCAGATGGCACGGTTGATATGTTGCTGATGCCAGATAACAAAGACAAGCTGGTCGCGATTCTTACTTACCATGTGGTTCCGGGCAAAGTGATGGCCACAGACGTAGTAAAAATGGATAAAGCGACGACAGTCCAAGGGCAAGACGTGATGATCAAAACTATGGGCGATAAAGTGATGATCAATAACGCTACCGTGATTGCTACCGACGTCAAAGCAAAGAATGGCGTGATTCATGTAATTGATGAAGTCATCATGCCGAAATAAAATCAACAAGGAGGGCGGGTTCACCCGCCCCTTTCAGGGATATGGAAAACATCAAACTTTCGAAGCACGACATTCAAGCGATGGAGCAACGCCAACGCACCCGATTGATAAACTCTCTAGCGGGATACAAAAGCGCTAACCTCATCGGCACAAGAGATAGACAGGGGCAAGAGAACCTTGCTGTGGTGAGCTCGGTGGTACATTTGGGTTCGCATCCACCTCTATTCGGCTTTATCGTTCGTCCACGCAAAAGCCGCCGTCACACACTAGAAAACATCCTCGATACCAAGCATTTCACCATCAACGCTATCGGCGTCGACTTTGTGCAAAAAGCCCATCAAACCTCCGCGCGCTACCCAAAGCATATCTCAGAGTTCGAAGCAGTAGGCCTGACACCTTATTATGATGATGCGTTTCCTGCACCTTTTGTCCTTGAAAGTAACCTCAAGATGGGCCTAGCTTTGAAAGAACACATCAAGATTGAAAGCAATCAAACTGAGATGTTGATTGGTGAAGTGTTAATGGTGCACGCACCGGGAAGAGCGATCATGCCAGATGGTTATCTTGACTTGGAACTTCTCGACTTGGTGACCATTTCTGGGCTCGATAGCTACCACGTGACACAGCGCCTACATCGGTTAAGTTATGCCAAACCTGACTCTCGTCTGTTCCCCCTAACAAGAGAAGGAGAACCTTCGTCTTGGGGAGCACTTGAAGTCGATTTGGACTAACTCCTCATACTCAAGAATTAAATACAAAAATGGCAGTTTTCTCTGTCCAAGCCGTGTTCACCAGCCCGGTTGGTAAGGTGAGCGCGTCCTGCTTCTAGCCCCATTTCATAGCCTTCAAGCAAGACAGATTGACGCATAGACAATCGCTGAACGTTGAATTCATCTGGCGGAGCAACCACGCGAACACGCGTGCCTTTGGGTGGATTGCGAATAAACTCAAGCGACTCATTGTAATTCTCTGAGCGATGAAGCATAGCCTCTGCCATTTGTGGATGTTCAGCGAACAGCTTCTTCATTAACCAAGGCGTCTTCACTGGCTTTTTCTCATAAGCCAAAGGATGTGAAAGAACAACCGTGATATCACGAGCACCACGACGATAGGCTTCTCGTACAGGAATGGAATCCGCCACACCACCATCGGTATAACAACCACCGGAGAAGCACGGGGTATGTTTGTAAGCAATAGGTAGAGCAGTTGTTGCTTCCATCGCGTTGTGGAAGTTATGACGATTCACTCGGTAGTAATCCGCTTTACCTGTATTGATGTTCGTCGTTGCCGCTAAGAAAGGAATGCCTTCAAACAGTTTTGCTTCATCGACTGGGTACAAACGATTTGACTCTTCAAACAACCATTTCACGTCGATCAAATCCCCACCTTTCAAAAAGCGGGTAGGATCGAAAAAGCGTTTGCTCGTCGCCAACTTGGTGATGACGTTAATACTACGGTGCGGATAATCAGTGAGATAGCCGATCAAGTTTGAAGCCCCGGCTGATACGCCAATCGCAAAATCAAATGGTTTGTAGTCTTGCTCTAAGAAAGCATCTAATACGCCGCTCGCAAAGACGCCACGCATTGCGCCACCTTCGACTACGATTGCTTTTGTTGCCATGTTTCCCCCCAATAAAGACGTTAAAAAGATTACTGAAATTCGTGCTACAGCAACAATCGGTTATTCTTATTATTGAGATAGGCGAAGTCTATGTGTTTCTTGCATTTTAAGTGGAAACTTAGGATCAAAAAATCCACATCAACCAAAGCGTTGATGTGGATTTGCAGTCGTTAAATCAGAGATTACGCAAAGACGGTTTTATACGCTTCGGCAGCACCTTCAATAAACATCTGTGTGCCAATCACCGCAAGGATCAATCCCATCATTTTGGTGATCACATTCAGGGCGCTTGGACCAACAGCTTTCACTAACTTGTCACCAAACAAAAACAGGACATAAGTCATCACACAAAGGACTGCGAATGAAGCAATGGTAATGATGGTTTCGGTGATTCCACCCGTTGTTGCAAAGTTCATCGCCGTCGCAAGTGTTCCTGGCCCCGCCAATATCGGCATTGCTAATGGCGAAACGGCAATGCTCAACGCGGCTTGTTCTTGCTCTGGTGAATAAGCCTTTTCCTTGGTCTTCTTGTGTGTCGATTCCCCTTGCAACATGTGGAAGCCAATGAGGAATACTAAGATACCGCCAGTAATGCGCAATGCGTAAAGGGTAATACCAAATAGGTCAAAGATGACTTTGCCAGCAATAGCGAACACTGCAACGATAACAAAGGCGATAAACACAGAGCGAAACGCAATTGAGCGCACGGTTTGCTTGTCTTCATCCGCGGTCAGACTTAAGAAAATTGGGATATTAGCGATTGGGTTCATGATGGCAAAAAAGCCCATGAATACAGTGACGGTATGAAGTATCAGTTCTTTCATGTTTTCTACATTTGGTAAGTTATTGATTATTAAAAATCATTATATACCCAACTTTATAAATAACGTCACTTTATGTTCACTGTACTTTCCAAGCGCCTCACCTTTTGCTCATCGCCACAGTTTGAAGCCCATGCTGGTTTACGCTCAATATAAATAGCGTTATGGTGAAGATTCAGCCAATACTAAGAACAAACTAAGGAAGTTGATTGATCATGAACAGTACGATTGAAACCATTCTCGGTCATCGCTCTATTCGTAAGTTCACCTCTGAGCCTATTGCAAGTGAACAACTACAAACGATTCTCCAATCTGGATTAGCCGCCTCTTCTTCTAGCATGCTGCAAGTGGTCTCTATCATTCGTGTGACAGACACAGAAAAGCGCAAACTGCTAGCACAATACGCAGGCAATCAAGCTTATGTTGAAAGTGCCGCAGAATTTTTAGTGTTTTGCATTGATTACCAGCGTCACACAACCATCAACCCAGACGTTCAAGCTGACTTTACTGAGCTGACTTTGATTGGTGCCGTGGATTCCGGCATCATGGCGCAAAACTGTTTGTTAGCTGCCGAGTCTATGGGATTAGGTGGCGTATACATTGGTGGCTTAAGAAACAGTGCTGCGCAAGTCGATGAGCTACTCGGTTTGCCTAAGAACGCCGCTATCCTGTTTGGTATGTGTTTGGGCCGCCCTGATCAAGATCCAGAAGTAAAACCACGCTTACCCGTTAACGTTATTGTCCACGAAAACCAATACCAAACGCTGAATGTAGACGATGTACAAGCCTACGATCAAACCATGCAAGATTACTACGCGAGCCGCACAAGCAATCAAAAGCAGAGCGCATGGTCACAAGAAACAGCCGGAAAGCTATCTGGTGAGTCTCGCCCGCACATCCTGCCTTATCTAAATAGTAAGGGATTGGCTAAGCGATAATGAAAAAGTTCGTTTAATTGATCGAAAGATCAAAAAAGGCCTCGGATGAGGCCTTTTTCACAAGAAACCATTCATGTCATTTTCCACACATGGCATTAGCATCAAAGTCTGACCATTTTCGGTTTTATTTTTGTCAAAGCCATAACAAACCCATATTGACTGAGAAGAAAAAACAAGATCCAAATCACAATATAAGACAAAATAAATAAATTTTATCTTTAGATATACCGCATTTATAACTAATTGAATTTTACGAAAAATACGCATTCTGTGAGCCGATACCAAAAATTAGAGCCAATTAATAAAGTTCCTAATCAAATAAACCCCACCCAGACCTCATAAATATAAAAAATAGCTATATATCACTAGCATTTTATCAATTTATCGTCTATTGCCCCGACAAACGAAATTCTTTAGAGTGCGCTCGCCGGATGCAATCCGTTTCCTATTGAGTATTTTATAAATTAAAATGAATAATAAAGCTTAATGAGTAATAGCGTGTTGTTATTCCCTAGAAAACATTGTTGCCTCAGCAACATGCTCTTTTACGTCAGATGAATGAAAAAACGAATGAACGTCAACCATACAAAGCTAGGCAGTTTACTCCTTTCCTCTGTGCTTCTTGCTGGATGTACAGTACCGGGCAGTCACTTATCCACGAGTGGTAAGCACATCATTGAATATGGCAGCACCAATACAGCTGCAGATTTCAATGTATTTCCACTGACTCTTGATAAAGTCTCACAGTTAAAAAGCTCGGATATCGAAACCAAAGCGAACCCAACGCTTGACCATCAACTCGCGGCTTACGAGTATGAAGTTGGTCCTGGCGACATTTTGAATATCACTATTTGGGACCACCCTGAACTTACTATTCCTGCTGGTTCTTATCGCAGCTCTGCGGAGGCCGGTAACTGGGTGCATGCAGATGGCACCATTTTCTATCCCTACATTGGAATCGTTGAAGTCGCAGGAAAAAACGTTCGCCAAATTCGAACAGATATCTCCAAAAAATTGGCTAAATACATCGAGAGTCCTCAAGTCGATGTCAGTGTTGCCGTATTCCGTTCCAAGAAATCTTATATAACCGGTGAAGTTAATAAGCCAGGGCAACAAGCGATCACCAACATCCCTTTGACTCTGCTAGATGCCGTGAATCGTGCTGGTGGCTTAGGTCAAGACGCAGACTGGCGTAACGTCACACTCACACGACAAGGCAAAGTCGAGAACATTTCTCTCTATGCATTAATGCAAGAAGGCGACCTTACTGAAAACCGATTACTTCAACCTGGCGACATCGTGCATGTACCAAGAAATGACACTCAAAAAGTGTTCGTCATGGGGGAAGTTAACGATCCCAAGCTATTGAAAATGGATCGCGCAGGTATGAGCTTGACCGAAGCTCTAAGCAATGTTGGTGGTATCAATCAACTTTCTGCAGATGCGACTGGTGTGTTCGTTATTAGAAAAGCACAAGACAATCAAGCATTAGGCGATATTTACCAACTCGATATATCTGACGCAGCCGCGTTAGTAATTGGTACTGAATTTGACCTAAAGCCTTATGACATCGTGTATGTCACTGCGGCACCAGTCAGTCGTTGGAATCGTGTTATAGCACAACTAGTACCAACGATTTCAGGCTTCAATGAGCTTACAGAAGGTGTGCTTCGTGTAAGAAATTGGCCGTAGCTCAAACATTATTGACAGGGCTTATCTAGAACAGGCAAGCCCTGTCGGAAAGTTATTGATAAGGAATAAATCATGTTTTCAAACATTCTTGTTGTGTGTGTAGGTAACATTTGTCGCTCTCCGACAGGAGAACGAGTGCTTCAACAGCTTCTTCCGAATAAAACCATTTCTTCAGCAGGTATTGCCGTTGAGAAAAGCCGCCTAACTGGGAAACCAGCGGATGAGACCGCAACGCTGATTGCCTCAGAAAAAGGGTTTTCTCTCGAGAATCACCAAGCGCAACAACTGACTGCGCAGCTGTGTGCGAAGCAAGATCTAATCTTAGTGATGGAGCAAGGTCATATTGATGCGCTGACTAAGATCGTTCCAGAAGCCAGAGGCAAAACTATGTTATTTGGACATTGGATGAACGCAGCCAGCATTCCTGATCCGTTCAGACAAAGCAGAGAGGCCTTTGATCATGCGTTTTCTCTAATTGAACAATCCGCCCATGCTTGGGTAAAAAAACTATAACTTCAGATTACTTGGCGAAATAAAAAAACAATGGCTAACCAAACTATAAGTTCATCTGCACCAACTGATGATGAAATCGATCTCGGTAAACTGTTTGGCATATTAATCGATGCTAAATGGTTCATCATTGGTATTACGCTTCTCTTTGCAACATTAGGCATTGCTGTTGCATTGCTATCTACACCAATCTACAAAGCCGATGCGTTGATTCAGATCGAACAAAAAAGCTCTGGCGGCATATCTGCGATGGTTGGCGACATGGGGGATCTTTTCGCTGCCGAATCCTCAGCAACTACAGAGATTGAAATCATTAAATCTCGCATGATCCTTGGCGATACCGTCGATAAGTTTAATTTAACGACCATAACCACCCCAAACTACCTAGCGTTCATTGGTAAAGGTCTGGCTCGCATCAATGGCACTCAAGATTACATTTCTGTCTCTACTTTCGAGATTCCGCGTACCGCACGAACTTTAAAACATGAGTTACTGGTGACAGATGCAGAAAAGGGGACCTTTGATCTTATGATTGAAGATCAAGTCGTACTATCTGGTATCGTTGGTCAGACGATTGAAATGAATGGCTACCACATCAAAGTTCGTGAGTTGGTTGCACAAAACGAAGACAGTTTTTCAATCAGTAAAATTAGCAAGCTTGACGCGATCAACAGGCTCGCTTCACAACTATCAATTTCTGAGCGAGGCGCTAAGACTGGTATTGTCTCGTTGAGTATTGAAGGGGAATACCCTGAGCGTAACCAACAAATCTTGAACGATGTTGTTCAAAACTATTTCCTGCAGAATGTGAGAAGAAACTCAGCAGAAGCCGAACAAAGTTTAAACTTCCTCAAAGATCACTTACCTGAAATCAAAGATAAGCTGAATGGCTCAGAAGATGTACTGAATCGCTTTAGACAAGAAAACAAATCGATCGACTTAAACCTTGAAGCACAATCAACACTCAAAGTGATGGTCGCACTTGAAGCGCAACTGAACGAACTGACATTCAAAGAAAGTGAAATCAGCCAGAAGTTCACTCAGGATCACCCAGCATACAAATCGCTACTGGATAAGCGCCAGACGTTACTGCAAGAAAAAGCTCGTTTGAACCGACAAGTTCAAAAACTACCAAAAACGCAGCGTGAAGTCCTACGTATGACGCGTGATGTCGAAGTGAACCAACAGATCTACATCCAGCTTCTAAACAAAGTTCAAGAGCTGAACATTATTAAAGCGGGTACCGTTGGTAATGTACGTATTATAGATAGTGCACAGTCTTACGCCATTCCAGTGAAGCCTAAAAAGCCTCTTATTGTTGTTCTAGCAACACTATTAGGCGGAATGGTGGCCGTTGCTTTTGTCCTTGTGAGAACAGCTTTCCACCGTGGTGTAACCTCTCCAGATGAGATAGAACAAACAGGTATCTCTGTTTATGCCAGCGTTCCTAAGTCCGTACAACAACTGGAAGTCGCTAACAAGCTTAAGCGCAAGGGTAACAAGGACCTACTGTTACTAGCAGAAGAAAACCCAGCAGATCTTTCGATTGAAGCATTACGTGGACTTCGTACTAGCCTTCATTTTGCGATGATGGAAGCGAAAAACAACGTACTGATGATCTCGGGTCCTGCGCCTTCAATTGGTAAAACATTCGTATCGACAAACTTTGCAGCAGTAGCAGCTAAGACAGGTCAAAAAGTTCTGCTGGTCGATGCGGACATGCGTAAAGGTTACTTGCAGCAATGTTTTGGTCTGACGGCTGATAACGGTCTTTCTGATTTCTTAAGCGGCAAGATTCGTCAAGAGACTGTGATCAAACAGACTAAAGTTGAGAACTTGGACGTTATTACTCGTGGTCAAGTACCACCAAACCCTTCTGAGCTTTTGATGCACCCACGATTTGTTGAGTTTGTAGAAAAAGCGTCGCAAGAGTATGACCTAGTTATCATCGATACACCGCCAGTATTAGCAGTGACTGACCCAAGTATCGTTGGTGCGATTGCAGGCACCACTCTGATGGTTGCACGATTTGACCAAACGACATCAAAAGAACTTGAAGTCGCTCGTAGCCGATTTAAACAATCTGGCGTAGAAGTTAAAGGTGTAATCCTTAACGCCATTGAGAAAAAAGCCGCAAGCTCATACGGTTATGGGTATTACAATTACGCCTACAAGAGCGAGTGATCCAACCAAGTAAGAACCTGCCCTGCTGCTATTGCGGGGCTTTTTTCAATGGTTATCACAATCTGAGCAATCAAAGCTGTCCTCTTTATAAATATCTCCATCTTTTCAGTGACATAAATATCAGCTCTACTTATTCTCACAACTCTTATGTGAACAGTTGTAGTGCAAGTATTATGTCAGTTGCTTTAGATACCCAATCTATGGTCGTGGAATACGACCCTCAATCTTTCGAATCTTTACGCCAAGCCCTAAGACACTATCGAGAAGCCCTTCTGCAAGAAAATGCCTTTGATAACTATCATTGTCATGTTCGCTTCCAAGTAAATAGCGGGAGTGACGATCAAATTGGCTCATTGGTTGAAAATAAAATTGCTCAAAAAGTGTTTGCTTACATTGGCTACTCGTACATAAGTGATATTCAACCAACTCAGTTATTAAACAGCACCTATTTAACCAGTGAAGGCGCATTTTTTCTTCGAGCATGTCAACATCAAGCACTAGAGTCTGAATTAGAGGAAACGGCTAAATTGATTTGCCACCTCGCTAGACAATTTAATGACTCTAGTGAGATGTGGGTATCTGAAGAGCAAGTATTTGGGTTGTTACCACTTTTGATTGTAGGGCTCACGTTCCCTCGCTTGGCTTTTTATCTTGGCGGTTACACCATCCCATATTGGGACAGTGAGCACGCTCCCCACGGTGAGTTTGCACTGGGAATTCTGACAAACCATTTGGGTTATACCCACGATACACTGAAAGCATTTTGCTACTGTGATAACAGTGCTGCTCGAGGATACATGTTTGATGATTCTAAACATGAAAGTGCAAGCGACCTAACGACTCGTAGCCAAGTCACTGGATTGCTTAAAATCTTCCGCGAAAAGCCTCACGAGTTCGAAGTATTTCGATCTTTGATGAAGCAACGCTTCGCTGATCAAGACTACCTACAATATACAGATGACTCTCGCTACTATGTTGAACGCCCAGTAGACCGATTCATCTATTCCATCATGTCCCCCATTCATGGCATTGATATCGACTATCATGAAGTAGATTATCACGCGGTGATGATGAGCGACTTCATTGACTCATCAGCAGAACAAGCAGCGGTCGCACTTACCAGTGAGATCGAAGCATATCTGGGTCGTCCAATTGTTCCACCCAAAGTCATCGAAAATGAAGATGACTACTACCGTGATCACTACTACTATCGAGGCACTGGTATTGCGCAATGGAAGTCATTCATTACCGAAGGTTTTAATGAAGGGAAAACAATTTGGCATTACATCGAGAGTGGGGAAGATGCACAAGTCCTAGATGTGATTGAACCGTGTAACATTCAAATCGCTGCGAGAAAAGGTAACTTCGATATCTCCGAGAAATTCGAATATTACCTCGGCCGCTATGACTCTTACCACGAAGAGATGATGACCATTGCCGGTGACATCCTACACGATTGGCACAATGAAGACTTGGATGACGCAGCGATAGCGGAAAACAATCAAAAGATCTTGCGCTTGTTTGACGTATTACATTGTTGGAACAACAAAGCGTCTTTTCATGCCGATGTGGCTCATGGGCTTGTCCACGACTTTGAGCTCATAAGTGATGAGGATTTCACCCAACGCTATAACGGTGATTGGAAGGCGCAGTTTCTAAACTATGTCAAAGAATGTGGTGCATACCGAGACAATATTCGCCAGAAAGAGACCCAGCTTGCCCATGAGTTATTGAACAAACATCGTGAAGAGGCAACTGATCTTCTCGAACAATTGGCTGACGCGTTTGATGACGAGTTTAGCTTAGCCAGTCAACTGGCCTTCTGTGCTGGCATGCTTTACCACGATAAAAAGCACGGTATCAACGACAGGACAACAGAAGCATTTGAGGACAAACTTGCCTCAAGCCTAAAGTCAGAGCTTCTTCTCGCTTTGAGTGAAAACAGTCGATTCCATTGTATTGAGACTGCCGAGAAACGTTGGCGATACGTTCCTCTCACAGAGGAAGAGGAGTCCCAAGCAAAACAAGATTGGAAAATCGTCGATGCATTTCTAAACAATGAAAGCGATGATTTCGATGTCACGCTAAAATCTTTTAAAGACAACATCGAACAGCTCAGTGACAGCAGACAAATCAACAAAAATCAGCCTTATTATGAGTTTCTGCGTGACTTTGACGACAAAGCCCAAAAGCTATTAGTTGCTGCTCATGTTTGGGGCTCACTACAAAATACTCCTGAGCAAATCTATTGCCATCGCTTACTTTTACTCTGGTTGGCATCAGCTCCGGCGAAAGTCACTCGGATGCTGTCTTATTTTTATTGCGATCGTTATGGAGAGTTAAGCGATCAATCACACTCATTTGTCGATGACTTAGAATATCATTCAGAGATCGATAAACTGACTGGGCGCTTGGAATTACTATTGTCTCAAATCGATCGCAGAGAAGTTGATGAAATCAGTTTGATGGACATGTATTTCGATCAGTTCGAAGCGCAGCAAAAAACAGAACAAAGCAAACAGTGCGTTCGATCAGCACTAAAACAACTCCGTCCGGATGCTGAGCTGCGCTTCTTCGAGCTGCTGGAGCAACGAAGACCAAATATCAAAACCAGTTACTACGATGAAGCGCTCTTAGACTCTATTTGCTACACCGTAAGTGAACAAATGGGACGTCGTAACCCTAATGGTTACGCCATCACCAAAGAGCAATCCAAAACAGTAGAGTGGATCACTGCTCAGATCGCCCAAACGACATTGCTCAACTCAGAGCAATTACAAACGTTACTGGATACACTAACAACTAGCTTCATCAGTGATTTTGATACCTGTTACGGAATTCCTGGTATTGATGAACTGTATTGGAAAGCCTCACCGCACATCCAAGATAACCTCTTGCGATTATTTGCTCTTAATCCTAGCCTAGGGTTGAAGCAGCTTGAGAATGAACGAGTGCTTTCTCTACCTGAATTATGTCAACAACTGTATGAACGCGATGCGCAACTGATCGTCTTACTCAAGTATGCAATTAAGCAGCATTGGGTCGATGCGATGCCTTGGTTTGCCAAACAAACCGAACTAAAGCGCTATACAGACCAATTGGAGATAAGCCAACTACTTAAGTTTATTGAGTTGGTCGCTAACCTCCCAGAGTTCACAACACTCATCAGTGAATATGCGCAGCACGCATCGTTGAAAGTCCAGCAGCTTGTAGCAGATATACAGGCTGGAAAGTATCGTCATGCCGCGCTTTCTCCTTTTGAGTTGCTCGATTGGGGCATTTACCATATTCCAGAAGATGATGACCCAAGCGAATTAATAAAACAAACCACCCTAGTCCGTGCGGAAAATCAACGTTGTTTTGGGCTTCGTATCGGCTATTTCCCAGAAGACGGTGAGGAAGATAACTACGAACAAGAGGTAAACTTAATTGTTCGCCTAGATCACCCGTATAGGGCCTCGATAGGAGGCTATTCACACGAATATGAATCCTCCATTAAAGTAAATCACTCTAACTGTTTGACATGGAATTTAGGCGAAAAAAGTTCTAACTCAATCGGCGTCTATCGATATCGAATTTATCATCCAAACGGCGACTTGCTTGCGGATAAAGTGTTCCATATCGTCGATGACAGTCCTAGGCAAATGGCGCTACTGGAAGAAGCTCAACAGAAAGCACCATTTGAAAGCTCTCACATTGGTTCGATTTGCCTTAGTCAAGGGCTTCTCGATTTTGTGGATGCGAAAACGAAGCCGTACGGAATGATCTTTGATTGTAAGTTGCCAGAAAAGCCGATGCCCGTTCACTGTCATACAAAAGACAACCAATTGGAAGTCGCTGAAATACACGTCACTCCTGCCGAACCGACACAGTGGTTCTATGCTTCAAACCCAACTTATGCTTTTATGGAACAGCGCGTGAAAAGCCGAGTGCTTCTCGTTGGTAGTACAAGCACCATAACCGAGACTCAATCAAAAAAATCGCTATGGAAAAATGCGGTCAAACAGAGCTCCCCCGTTGCTCTCATTCAACCAGATGAAACAAAAGCCAACAATATTGCTGCAATTTATCTCGATAAGTGTGGAGCAAAGGTGTTTTATGGTTTTGATGAGAAAGACAACTTATGTCGTATCGCGGTAATGAACGTTAAATATGGTTTGGCTCGGCGCTTCTTCATCCGTGTCATGAACCGTATTGCGAAAAAGATAATGAAAGATGGTGGCGAGTTTATGCCTCATTAAAAATGCAAGCCCCGCGCACACCGCGGGGCTTTCTTGATATGGTTTGCTCTACGATTGTTTCTTCCATTGAATAAAAGTGAGCACACTCAGTAATAAGAAGAAAGCAGGGTCACTCCAACCAAAGCCGACAAATACACCGGTAATGCCAGCATAAGTGGTGATCACCACGCCTAAGAGATTAGTGGTCAACAGCGCTTTGAACCGTTGCTTGGCTGTAGTGCTAGGCTCCACATCACGTAACATCAAACTGACCGCAGCAATCCCACCTAAAAAGATCGACGTATGCTGCGATAAAAACAGCGCGTACTGGTCGTTAATTTGTACACCATACATCGGCCACATCATGGTCGGAACAAAAAACAGCGCAAACGCAAATACCGTATATATGACACCATGAACGGTTAGAAAAGTGCGGTTAGTCATAATGTTACTCTCCAATTGGACCTTGGTTGATGATACTCAGTGGCGTATTGATATCAAATATCTGGCCTCTTACTTCTTCTACACCCATCTGTTTCAAACGAGCAATGTGCATTTCAAGATAAGCTTGCGCCGTTGCTTCATCTTCAAAAAGATAGATGCCACCACCAAGTTTGTCTTTTTCGCTTTCCGTCCAGATTTTCCAAATCATGCCCGGCTCTTGGTTAATTGATTTCGCTAAATCGATCAGAGCATTCGACATCTCTTCACCAAATGGGCCATGAAATTCAAAATCAACTTGCAGTAATTTCGTCATCTTGAGTCTCCTCTTATTATTGACTCGCTTTCGATAAGAAGATTATTGCCTTTATAAAACTGACAAAAAAGTTCATAATTTTGCCATTACCTGTCGAAAAAACTGACCAATGAGACTCAAAACAACCCTAGAGCAATGGCAAACACTACAAGCAATTGAACAGGCAGGAAGTATTCAATCAGCCGCAGTAACGCTCAATAAAAGCCATACCACGCTTATCTATTCGGTGAAAAAGCTCGAAGAGCAGCTCGGCATTAAGTTGATAGAAGTGAAAGGCCGAAAAGCAGGGCTAACCGAACACGGTAAAACCATGCTTCGACGGGCTCAGTCAATGCTTGAGCAGGCTCGTGAACTTGAAATGATCAGTGAACAACTAAATAGCGGTGTAGAGTCGCAAATTACGGTAGCTATCGATCACCTGTGCGACCCAAGTTGGCTCTATACTCCACTTAGCGAATTTCTCACACAAAACAACACAACTTCAGTTCAAGTCGTAGAAACCTCTCTGAGTAAAACCACAGACATGGTAGTGAATGAATTAGCAGACATCGCGATCATCAACCTTCCCATTACTAACTACCCAGCAGAAGCGTTCGGTACGACCACGATGGTGCCAGTGATTTCGGCACATCATCCGCTTGCGCGAAAACCACAAGTGTCACTGTCAGACTTTGCTACCACCAGCCAGATTGTGGTGCGTGATCTAGGAGACTCTGATAAAGCGAAGCAAAATGTGGGCTGGCTGAGAGCGCGCCAGCGAATTACTGTCGATAATTTTGACCACGCTTTCAGAGCCGTAGAACAAAGTGTCGGGTTTTGTCGGTTGCCTCAACATCTGGTCGAATATCGTCAGAACAACAAAATCAAAGTATTAGAATTAGAACACTCCAATCAGTATCAAGTGGCTTTGCACCTTGCATTACCTAAAGGTGCGAAAAGTGGCCCCGCTGCCCTTGCGCTATACCAAGCTTTGCTAAAAAGCGCCGAATACCGAGCTTAATCCTCTTGGCTCCAATCTTTTATTTTGTGACACCATTCTCTCGCAACGTATTGCATGACAAAGCTTGAGCACCTAATATCAGGGTGCTCAAGCCTAAAGCGCCCAACACTCGCGGAAAGAACTCAGTTCATGGCAATTCAACTTCCCTGCTCTCATTAGCAGGAACAATTTGTTTTTACCTTCTTTATAGCTTCTGTTAAGGCGAGTGTGGAAGAATAAGAAAGGTGAAAAATGCAATCTCACAACAGCTTCTCAATTAATCTAAACCAGCAAAAATCCGTGGCAAAAAAACGCTTGAAAGCGATCCGCCAAAATAATGAAGATACCTTAAAGCTGGTTAAGCAGTTTCATACTCAGCCAGAAAAGCTCACGCCAGAATCAGTCAAACTTTCGGATGTGCAACACGCCTTAGCAAGAGAGCTTGGTTTACCTAGTTGGAGCAAGTTAAAAGCGCACGTGGAAAAGCTCGAATTCCATAAACATGCCATTGATAATCAAGAAAAGCCACTCGATGCCGAGTTGACAACGCTGCATGTACGCTGCGGTCATGACATTCAGCAGCAACTAAAGACATGCGGTTTCGAAGGTGACTTCTTGCCCATGATTGATCCGTTGTGTATTGGTCCAATTCCCGATGATGACAACACGTTTCTTGCCCTAAGAGCACAATACGTTGTGGACCGATTGCTGCCTGTTATGGGGAGAAAAGACTCGGTGCAAGAGGTAGCGCAGTTTGAGCAAGACAATATCCATACCCTGCTCGACGTGCAGTATGAACGTATCGTTTTTTGGGTTGAACATGATGCCTACGATCAATTCATGCTACTTCGAGGGCTCTCTCTGCTAGAGGAAACCGAAGGCAAAATCATTGAGATCATCGAATTCAATCAGTTTCCGGGAACCGAGCGCTTTATTGGGTTTGGGCAACTGCCCGCAGAAGCCATTCGCTCTTGCTGGCAACACCGAAAACCTGTCTCTGCAAAACTATTAAGTCAAACCGCGCGGTGTTGGCAAGCGTTAACATCCCCCACGCCGGATTCACTTTTGAATTTAATCAAACATCACGAGTTAGATTGCTTGCCAAACATCAAAACTGTATTAAAACGGCACCTTCAAGAATTGCCTCATTCAAGTTCAGGGTTGAGCCTCACACAAAGATTGGCATTGGAAACATTAACTAAGCACAGCGCCCCAATTACGGTCAAAGATTGGTTTCAGCAGTACCTCGCAAAGGAACCACTACCAACCTTGGGTGATGTGATGTTTTACGCTTTGCTATTACCACTCTCCCAATACGAAGAACCGCTGTTTACGATAAGTGAACTCGAGAAAAACTGGTGGGAACATCAAGTTAGTTTAAGTAAACAAGGTCAAGCATGCTTGAATGGTAAATGCCGAGCCACACAAAGTTACTGGGTTGGAGGCATCCGCAATCAAAGGCAAGACTTCTGGACATGGGATCACGAGCAACTGCCTACATTGCGTCGCTTAACCACAAATTAGAGATAAGAGTTAACAACAATAACCATTGAAAAACAGCGTCAGGATTGATTCAACAGTTTCCTTGCGCTGTTCTTCATTTGGTACAGCTTGATTCGCCACAAGTTGTGGCCACAAAAAGTTGCCCTTGAGCAAACACATCAGCATGTTACTCATCATTGCAGGATCAAGAGGTTTGAATTTTCCGTCTGCAATCGCCTCAGCAAACCAAGCTTGGAGAAGTTCATCTTGACGTTGAAGTTGATGAAGGTAGTTTTCAGCTAAATCTGGTGTACGCATAAACTCACTGATCACCATTTTAGCCAAAGGTAAACCAAAGTCTTCGTACATAGAATCCAGCTTAGAATACAAATAGTCACGAAGCTGAGATTCTATATCCACATCTTGTCTGTATGTGAGTTGCAAACGCGCTCTTTGTGTTTCAAGCACCGATTGGATCGACTCAATAAACAACACATCCTTACTTTCAAAATGGCGATATAAGGTTCGCTTTGATGTTGCTGCTCGCTCACACACTCTGTCCATATTCGCACTGCTATAACCGTGTTCAATGAACTCTTGTTGAGCTGCTTCAATCAGCGCTAAGCGTTTCTTTTCTGAAAGTTTCATGGTCCTAGATTCACCAACCTCATGTAAGTGGATGCAGAGTATAGCGCACAACAATCAAAAGTATACTTTGAAGTTTACTTTCTTAATTTTAGGAGTAAGATGCGCTCGCCGACGTTAAGATTCCACGAAAATACCAAACAATAATCACTCTTAACTCACGCTGTGGCGCTTCGTCCTTCTGATGAAGCTGTGATTTTTCCGTGACACAAACTCCAGAGTCGATGCCCTTATTACAAGGCCCCTGGTGTTGTTGTGATCGTCACGTTTAATGAAGTTACTTATGAAATTACGCTCCTTGCTTGTTGCCGCTTCCTGTCTATTCACTGGCGTGGCGAATGCTGACTCGATCTCACTGCCAATCTGGAAAGATAAAGCAGAAGCACTTGGCTATGACTTACCAAAACCCTTTGGCTTAAACCTAAGCTATATGAGTATGGAACAAGGCATCAATGTCGATTCTATTGCTCTAAGCGGACTGCATGGCTTAGAGAAAATGCTCAACATGGAAGCTGGTGCAGGAAAACAAGCCAGCGATGTGGTGACGTTGCGCGGTGATGTTTGGCTGCTTCCATTCCTAAATGTGTATGGGTTGGTGGGTACACTGGATGGCTATTCAGAGACCAACGTAAAAGTCAGTGTCCTTGGCCAAAAAATTGGTGAATTTCCATTCCGCCTAGACCTCGAAGGGTACACCTACGGTGGTGGTTTTGTTCTTGCTGGCGGCTACGACCAACTATTTGCCCTTGTTGACGCAAGCTACACCCAAACAAATCTCAATGTGATCGACGGTGCAATTGACGCGATCGTCGTCTCTCCTCGTGTTGGCTTCGACTTCCACAAAAATGGAGTACCAGTTCGACTTTGGGTTGGTGCGATGTACCAAAACGTAGAACAAGAACTTTCAGGTACGTTGAAACAAGCCGGTATCAACCTCTCTGGTCGCTTCGACGTTAAACAGCATTTGGAGTCCGAATGGAACACCATCGCAGGCATGCAATACCAAATCAATGACGATTGGTACCTTTTGGGCGAAGCCGGCTTTGGTGATCGTGAAAGCATCTTCTTCTCTATAGATCGTCGCTTCTAAGGTAAAGAGAAGATGAAAGCTTCTTATTCCCTTGCAATTGCAGCACTGTTTTGCACACCACATGTGTTTGCTATGCAGCAAGATGAGAGCAGCTTGATGGATGACATCCTAACTAAGCTGGGTTCAAGCGAAACGGTGGATGAATCGAAGTTAATCGATTGGGGTGTATTACCGGGTCCATTCGTCAACCCAGAGCAAGGCTTCGGAATCGGCGTAGCCGCCGTTGGGTTGTACACACCATACGACTGGTAACAAGGCGACCCTTATTCAACCGTCACTGTCACTTCTTACGGTTCAACCTCAGGCTCTTATGGCTTGGGCTTGAACAATCGCACTTATCTAAACAGTGACAAAGTCCGCTTACTTGGTGAAGCGTGGATCAGCCATACGCCCGGTTACTACTGGGGTATTGGCAGCCAAGCGGCTGAAAATGATCGCAACAAAGTTCAGTACGAAGGACAACGCTTGCAACTGAGTCCCAAAATTGCAGTAGAAGTCGCACCCAATACCTACGCGAAATTGGGCTGGCAATGGCAATCATTTAATAAAGTTGATGGCGTGGATGGTGACATCCTACCTTCCGAAGTCACAGACGCCACCAGCAGTGGCGTATTAGTCGGAATGGAATACGATACTCGCGATTTCGAACCTAATCCCATGAAAGGGCAATTTCTCGATATCGAATGGGTTGCGAACAGAGATTCACTGGGCGGTGATGAAGACTACGACAATCTTATTGCTAACTACCGCCTTTACCAACAATGGTCTGACACGACGATTGTTGCGATGGAGGTATATTCACTATCTATTTTCGGTGATGCGCCTTGGTTCGATTACGCCCAACTGGGTGATGATCAACGCATGCGCGGGTACTACCAAGGGCAGTATCGCGACAAACATCAGCTTTCGACACAAGTAGAAATTCGCCACACCATTTCTGGTCGTCACGGTGTGGTCGGTTGGTTAGGTGCAGGTAACATTGCGCCAACCTACCACGATTTGTTTGCCAGCAGCTGGCTACCAACCGTCGGCGTTGGCTATCGATTCGCCTTTAAAGCACGCATTAATGTCCGTGTCGACCTTGGTATAGGTAAAGACAGCACCGGTTTTTATTTCCAAATCAATGAAGCATTCTAGGAGTATGGTTTGAAGAAAGCAGCACTATTACTACTTAGCCTTTGTAGCGGGTTCGTCCAAGCACAAGCACTGAAGGCGCCCGTGGGCGTCAGGCCATGTTGCGCATTCGGAGTCGATCTCAAAGCTGAGTTAGGAAGCGTGCCAGTACCCTTCTTCTCCTTAGAAAATGTATTGTCTAGCAACGAAGTGGGTACTCACCACTACAATGACGGCAGTGAGTCTGTACCCGGCAGTCTGCTTGGATTAAATGAAGAAGCCAATGGTCTGATTTTTACCGAATTAGGCGGCTTTATTGATACGGCACACGTGCGGGACACCTCAGATTACACCTACTATCTGTTTCAGTTAAATCGACACTATTTAGGCAGAGCAGCACACTTAGATCTGCCTGAAGAATTGCGTGTTCGACGTATTCGTTGGTACGAGCATAAAAACAAACTCAGCGAGCAAGAAAACATCGAACGCAGCGCTCAAGCTGCAGCACTGACTGCTTTTCGTCTCGCACAATGGCATGAAATCGCTCAATGGTTTGGCATGGTATCGGTGAGTGGCTTTAAAGAGCTGGCCTCTGCGTTTTCCTCTGAAGATCTTTACTCAAATATGCTTGGTGCAAACCTAGCAAAACAGGTACTGCTCAGTAACCCAGATCTAACACCTAAAAGTTTTTCAAAAGCCATGGACAGCGCTTTCCAACAAGCATTAAAGGATCTGCAAGCACAACCTAAATCCGTGACAAAAGCAAAGATTCAACAACTAGACGGAGTATGGTGGGATAGTTCAAAACGCTTGCCAGATAAATGGGTAGTGAGATTCCGCGACTACCATATGGCGCTACAATTAACACCCAATTACTCCGGTGCGAACCATGAGCTTTCATTAGATGCTTACTTTGCCGATCAACAACCCATCGATCACTGGATGAGCGTCGAACTAATAGCAAAAGACAAGGAAAAAGCATTTTCGTCATTGCCTAGCGCGCTAAAGTCACGCTCCACTTGGTCTCCAGCCGACTACCAAGCATTGTCGAACTTCGCTCAAAGCGTTGATGAAAAAACTCGCCCACCGTTAAAGCAATAACCTGAAAGCAAGGTGAATAAATGATGCTTAGTTATGCACTGAGCATCAAAAACCTCACCTTTATGCATACTGTTTTCTATTAACTAAAAATGTAAGAAATCATTTCTATCGGTTGTATATTCGATAAATTTGTTAAATTTAAAACTTTTCAACCATTCAATTCGTTACTTATTGGTTAAAATTCTATTTTTTAGAGTGACTCACTTCACATCTATTAACCATTCAGACGATTATTCTTTCGTATTTTCACACTCCACTGCTAATCTGCTCGCCGCCTTGAAGTGAACTTAAGGTGCATAACTATAAGGAGTGTTCTCATGAATACCAAGAAACCGATGTCGCTCACCAGCCGCGTAATTTTGGGTATGGTAGCGGGTATCTTGACAGGATTTGCAATTCGCACACTTTTCGCCGACAACGGATTTGTCGACGCATACATTGTTAATGGATTATTCGAAGTTGGTGGACAGATCTTCGTTGCCAGCTTAAAAATGCTTGTCGTACCGCTAGTATTTGTTTCGCTAGTTTGTGGTACCAGCTCCCTAAAAGACCTATCAACATTGGGTCGCATGGGTGGTAAAACCCTTGCTTTCTACGTAGCAACAACCGCTATCGCAATCACACTTGCTTTAACCATGGGTACGCTATTCCAGCCAGGCGCTGGTGCAGACCTAACTGCAGCAAGTTCATTCAAATCAGCAGAAGCGCCATCTTTGGGTCAAGTGATCATTGATATGTTCCCGACTAACCCAATCAGCGCGATGGCAGAAGGTAAAACCCTGCAAGTTATCGTGTTTGCCGTCCTATTCGGTATCGCGATCAGTGCAGCGGGTAAGCCAGGCGAGCGTATTGCCGCTTTCTTCTCTGATCTGAATGAAGTCATCATGAAGCTGGTTGCGATTTTGATGAACCTAGCGCCTTACGGTGTGTTCTTCCTAATGGCGAAGCTGTTTACCGGTCTTGGTCTAAGCGCAATCTTCAACCTTGCTGAATACTTTGTTGTACTAGCAGGTACGTTATTGCTGCACGGCCTTGTAACTTACAGCTTGATGCTAAAAGGCTTCACGGGTCTAAACCCAATTACGTTCCTACGTAAGATGGAAGACGCGATCATGTTTGCTTTCTCGACAGCATCATCGAACGCGACGATTCCAGTGACAATGGAAACGGCTAAGCACCGCATGGGTGTTGAGAACCGCGTATCATCGTTCACAGTACCGCTGGGTGCAACCGTGAACATGGATGGTACGGCGATCATGCAAGGTGTGGCGACAGCGTTCATCGCACAGGCATTCAATATCGACCTAACTATGGGCGACTACCTAATGGTTATCATGACGGCAACATTGGCGTCGATCGGTACCGCAGGTGTTCCTGGTGTTGGTCTAGTAATGCTAGCAATGGTATTGAACCAAGTAGGTCTACCACTAGAAGGTATTGCACTTATCATGGGTGTTGACCGTCTACTTGATATGATTCGTACCGCAGTTAACATCACCGGTGACAGTGCAGTGACTATCATTGTTGCTAAATCGGAAGGCGCATTGGATGAAGCTCGCTTCAACGATCCAAAAGCTGGAGTCGAAGAAGAAGAAGTACATCTAAAACGCGCGGAAGCTTAATTCCTTCCAAGCTAAATTATCCTGTCTAAATGAAAGCCCCGATGGAAACATCGGGGCTTTTGTTTTATTTGAGGAAGTTCAAGCTGCAACTTTAAGTGCGCTTCTGGCTAATGAATCAAGTTTATTTATCAGCCTCGTAAAAGACCACTTGATCACTGAGTAAGTTATAATGGAAAGATTAACAGCGGGGTTGCCAGACATTATGTTTATATGACCTAATATACCTTTAATACGTGAGGCATAGTTGTCTTTGAGACTAGATAATTTCGCTAATGTTCTTGCTAATACATCCCACATCGTTAATGTCGAGGAAAATCCTCCCTGCAAGATATGAGCAAATCCGGAATCTCTCAATAGAGTTAGTATTGCAGAAAATACTCTTTCAATCCAAGTCGTATTGAGAGTCGCTTCTTTTCTCCTCTCATAACTTAAGTTAACACGTTTGTTCAAAAAATCCGTTGAGCGTTGTTGTAGCTTTTCCCATTCTTCATGACTCGCTGTATTTATATACCCAGGGGTCCCTCGCTTCGGTAAAGTATGTGTAAAAAAGTAAACTCCTGAGCTTCCATCTAGTCGATATTCAGTACCTGAGTGAGTAAATGGCCACAACGGAATCATTGTCACTGGATCTGCGCCATGTGTACATCTATAAGATTTATCAACGTTCCTCAGAGCATAAGACTTGAGTCCAACCCTTGGGGCACCAAACGTATATAGATGAACGCAATACTTGTATTTCGCTTTAATCCAGTCAGCCGTAAGAGAAGCAATAGCTCCACCTAAACTATGCCCTACACAGTGCACGACTTTAGGAGCTTGTCTTCCTGAAAAAAAGTTAGTGAGTTGAGGTCTGAGACTGTTGAATAGATTAACAAAACCAGCATGTGCTGGCTGACCATTAGAAGATCCCTTCAAGCCAATATTACCATCAGCAAGCTTATCGCCTATATTGTCTTCAGTTCCTCTAAATGAAAGTACTAAATGATCGGAAAACTCACCTTTACCATACCCTATAACCATAAAGTCAGAAGTCATGCTACCAAGCCCAAGGAAACCTCCCGTTACTCCTTGAAAAACATCCCGGCGAGTATTAAATGAAAATGACCTAGCGATGTAAGGTTGTACTCTTTTGTTATCTTTGCCATAAGCTAAATATGGTATTTCAGCTATTCTTGATGCTAATCGTGGTGATAAAGACTTCATTACTTATTCCTCATATATTCCAGAATCAACATATCCAAACAATCGACACTGGCTATATACATAAGTATCATCATCGCCATTTTCGAAATAAGAGAAAGCAAAGTAGTAAAGTTCATCAGTCACTTCACAATTTAAATCAATCATATTTTTTTTAGCAAAGTCATCAATCTCGTAACCATCAATAGATGACTCCCAAATAGTTATTTCTTCACCAGATTTCAAATATGTTTTCAGGAACACCAGTACATATTTTTGATCTAAAAAACTAGAGCTAGTAGGTTTAGTTTCTTGAACAGATTGAAATGAAAACCGACCTTGGTCATCAGTTCGTGCGATAAATTCTTGTATATCTCCTCGAACTCCAACTCTTAAAACGACTTCCTGATCATTCATCGGAGTGCCACTTTGCGTCAACACACCATGAATCTCTGGAGTGTACTGGTACACTTCTTTCCCAACCAAGCTACTGCTCCCTAAAAATAATAGAATTGATAAATTCAAAGATTGAATTAATTTCATAATGTCATACAGAATTAATTTACGTAGACATTAAACTTTTGAGAGAAAGCATTCGATAGGAAGTTCACTAGAATGCGAGCAACTTTTACTGAAAGGGAAATTGTTAGAATTAATATTTACACTCAAGCAGGTTTAAAGATAGGACTACTTTGTTTGAATATCGCCATCGGCAATTACACGACATAGTTCAGGCTGTTCGAAATCATATTATTTAGCCTTGGAGCGATACAGATTATATGAAGAATTGACGCCTACTCCGTCATCGAACTCAGCTTTTCTCTCGCTTGTTCTTCATGCTCGTCGGTAATGGCATTGCCGACCGAGTTCGCGGCTAGGGTAAGTGCTGCCATGTCATCGGTAAAGCCGACGCCTGCTAGTACGTCGGGCACCATATCAGTGGGGAGAACAAAGTAAGCTAATGCGCCACCTAAGATAGCTTTGTGGCGAACAGAGGTATTGGAATCTGCCATCGCGAGCCATGATTTGATGCCCATAACAGCAATCTCTTCGCCTGCTTTCTTGACGGAATTTTTCATTTTACGCCAGAAGGTTTTCTCATCTGGTGCTTGCATCGTTTGGTCTAAGACGTCATCGGACGCCGAATTTACAGACATGCTTGTGGTCATCGTGCCTCCTAAACTTATGACTGTGGCATAGATATTAAGGCGATGAACCTGAACGTAGGATTAATAGCGAGTAATGATAATGAAGAAAGGAAGCCAATTGGCTAAATAAAAAAATCCCCAAACCGAAGTCCGGGGATTATTGCCTTGGAAACAAAAAAAGTCTTGGAAACTAAAAGTTTTGAAACCAAAAGCTTTGGGAACCAAGCTTTAGAAGCAGAATGCCTTATTGAGCAATCTTCTCCAGTACACGCATCAGCATTTTGATACGTGGTTCAATAGACTCAAGCAACAAGTACTCTTGATCACTGTGGAAGCCTGCACCGATAGGCCCTAGACCATCCAAAGTTGGAACGCCAAGAATTGCAGTGTTGTTTGCATCAGAGCCACCACCTACTTCTTTCCAGTTGATGTCGATCGCCAGTTCACTTGCCGCTTCTTCAACTAGCATCATCAGGCTTTCTGTTTGTAGGCTTGGCACCATAGAAGGCTTATAAGCTTCACGAACCAATTCGATACTTACGCCATCAACGAATGGTGTTTCCAGCATGCCGTTTAGCTTGCTATCGACATCATCGTATTCTTCGTTGCTCCAGAAACGCACATCCACAATCGCTTCAGCATGTTCAGGGACGATGTTAGCGCCATTACCACCAGAGACAATACCAACGTTCAACGTGGTACCAGATTCAAAGTTGGTCATTGCATTGACTGCCAAGATCCAGTTCGCCATCTCAGTGATTGCGCTGCGACCATTTTCTGGCTCGTTACCTGCGTGAGCAGCAACGCCATTAAAGGTCATTTTGTAGCGAGCCATGCCTTTACGCGCTTTCACTAAACCACCGTCTGCACGTGCTGCTTCTGCAACCAGTACATTCTTAGCGTTTTTCGCTACTGATTGAATCCAATCCACAGAATCCAGAGAACCCGTTTCTTCATCTGGGTTCATGCAGATAGCAATAGACAGCTTATCCAACACCGCTTGGTCTAGATTGCGCATCGCGTATACGATGTTCAGCAAGCCAGATTTCATGTCCGAGACGCCCGGACCGTAGGCTTTCTCTGCATCTTGAGACATTGGACGAAGCTCAGCGGTACCCACAGGGAACACGGTATCCATGTGACCAATCAACATCACGTCGATTTGCTCAGCTTCCGGCTTATTTCGAACTTCAAGACCAACACCGGCTCTGCCACAGTCGATGCGTTTTACGCTCCAACCTGACATCGCTTGGTACTTCTCTTCAAATTGAGAAGCGATGAACTCGATACCATCAGTGGTGTAAGTGCCACAATCCACATTGATTAGCGGACGTAGCTCTCCTAGATATTCATTTAGAGAGAATTGCATGACTCACTCCTAGACAAACAGATTCATCACCAGCATTGCACCAAACGCGTTCAATACTGAGATTGCAATCATAACTGGGATGTAACGACCTTCAGTACCAATTGGGCCCATGATACGACCCATGTACTGAACTTGAGAACCCATAAGGTAGATAGCAGGCGCTAGAATCGCAATGTGCGTGCCGTTAAGGATACCTTGGTCAAACAGCGTGATAACCACACCCACTGCACCGCCCATCGACATCCAAGCGCCGATAAGAACGGCTGCCGCTTCACCAGGAAGACCAAACACCGCCATGATTGGAGAGAACACAGTACCCATCAGATCCAGCGCGCCAGTGATTTGCAGCGCTTTGATGATAACGAATGCCATCAATACGTTAGGAACCGTAGAGGTAGTCGCAATCACCCAACCTTTCTTAGCACCTTCGACGAAGATATCCGTCACCATTGGTTTTTTCGCTTTAACGTCACCCATTATGCCGTCTCCTCTTTTAGGTTCTCAGATTTGTTTTGGTTTTGTTTGTCTTCTTTACCTTCCGTCATGTTTAGGTAGATACGGAACAAGTTCGCGCCGATGATCTTAAATGCAAACATCACAACAACCGCTAAACCAATTGAAGACGTTACCGCTAGAGAGCCGTCAGCCATCGTCAACGTAAACAGTACCGCACCCGATGAGAAGAAGTTCACGATAGTTGCACCCGCAGTGAACTGGAACATGGTAAATACGTCCGTTTCACGCTTAGTCAGGTGACCTTCATCTTTTAGCTGACGCGTCATTGCCGCACCTGCATCGGTACTTTGTAGAGAAGCAATCAAAGCCAAACCAGAGTTACCAGGGATGCCCATAAGAGGACGTAGAAGAGGAGTAAGAAGCTTACGAGCAGCTTCAAGTGCACCGTAGTGCTCAAGTACGTTGATCATACCTAATGCGAACATAACGGTTGGAATCAAAGTAAGTGCGAAAATGAAACCGTCACGAGCACCGCTACCGCCAGTACCGCGGAAAGAGGTAGTCGCAGCTTGTACCACGCCATCCGCACCTTCCGTTACGCCGTAAGCCACTTTACCGAAAGAGCCATTAAGAGTGGTAAAGTCGAATACACCATACCATTCGTTGGATTGCATTAAACCAGAGAAGAACACAACCGCAAACGCGAGTGCGATGTAACACCCAATCGTTACCTTGCGTTCAGCATGAACAGGGCTTGTCATAAATTCACCTATATATGTGGAACAGAACACATAGATGATCCCTTGAATAATGTGCTAGAGAGATGATCAAAATCAATCCGTTTGCCGAACAATCATCTCACTCAGTTATGAAGTTTTATTTTATGATTTGAATCACATTTAAAAGATAATAAATATTTATGACCAAGATAAGGTAGATTTATCTAACATCCGTACGAATCAAACGTTTAACAAAGTATGTTTAACTTTTGAGCAAAATTGTATTTAACCACACCTTCGACGTGCTTCATGTTTTGTTGCTTATTTGGTGTTTTCTGACCAAAAACTAACAAAAGCCCAATGAAATTTAATTTAGGGTTGTGCGGTCATATATAGAGTTTCACCTAGGATTTGCCTTTTGCTTCGATCACAATCTAACATCGCTCGCTGGACACTTGCCCTCGTAGCTTGGGTGATCGTGATCTGTTTAAGTAAAAATGCGGGCCTCTATCAATCTTGCCCTCTCATAGCGGATCAAGTCACGGCTGAACACGCTACTGCGCAACAACAAAAGAGCGAGAAAGGCCTAACGAAACAGTGTGAACTATCTGAAAAGTTGATTCAGGTTTCACAAAACCATCTGGATAGCTTCATTGTTCCCTTATTTCTGTTTACGTTGATCTTACTCTCTATCTGTGGTGGTGAACGTAACGCTTTCCGTCATCATACCGAACCGATACCCGAAAAAGTTCGGGTGCACCTAAAACTGTGTGTGTTTAGAGAATAAAACCCGATTGTTAGGGCCTATTGCCCCCAAATTAATTGTTTTATTTTTAACCACTTCACTAACAAAACAGTGAAGACCGATAGTTTTAGGAAAGATCATGAAATTCACACGTACCCTTTTAACGGTAGCACTTACGGTAGTGCCAATGTTTTCACAAGCAGCAGAAAAAACCACTCAAGAGAAACTGGATGACATTACGCAGATACTGCAAGAGAACCCGCAAGTCCTCGACTCTTTGCATCAAAACTTACAAGAGTACGTCGCCTACCAAAAATCATTCAGCTCTACGCTTGAAGAAGTGCGCACTTACTTGAACGATGGCAAGCACTCGTATTTCGGGGCGGAGAATCCAGAACTGACTATCATCAATGTGACTGATTACAGCTGTCCTTTCTGTAAGCGTCTTGAAGGCGAGTTGGTGAAGGTAGAGAAAGCATACCCGCAAATAAAAGTACTGAACATGACGGTATCATTCAAAGAACAGTACGAGAAGAACGGTTACAACTCAGCAAGCTACGCATTGAACGTATGGCAAAACCAACATGACAAATACAAGCAAGTACATGACTTATTGGTGAAAAAACCGGGACCACACGATGCAAGTTCGCTGCAAAAAATCGCTAAGAAAACAGGCACCGAAGCACAGCTTGTTGACGACAAAGAGACCAAAGCGCTGTTGGATAAGAACTACGAGTACTTCACTCGCCTAGGTCTACGTGGCACACCAGCGATCATCATTAATGACCAAGTTATTCCGGGTTATGTACCTTTCGAAGAGCTTGAGAAAGTCATCGACCAAGAGCTAAAGAAATAAATAGCGATTGATACCGATAGCTATTGAAGTAGCTAAGTAAGAATCGAAAATAACAAAGCCCTTCCCTGAGTCGTCAAGGAAGGGCTTTTCTTTATCATAAGAGCACGAGGCTAAATAGCAATTGGACGACTATTTGAGTTGACTCCCAAAACTTGGCTCATTGTTTAAGTAACTCATTGGCGTGGTCCCCGTCTTTTGGCGGAAAAAGTAAATGAATGCGCTGTCACTTGAAAACTCCAACCGATGCGCAACATCCGATAGCCTCATGCCGCTGGATAACAACTCAATGGCCCCCAGCAGACGCCATTGCTGACGCCAACTTTGGTACGGCATCCCCGTCTCACGATTAAAGATCCTCGTTATCGTCTTTTCACTCGCCCCAACCAATTGGCTTAACTTAGCCAAAGAAGGCGCTGTAAACGCTTCATCATCGATTTTCGCGATCCACGACTGTAATCGATAATCTTTAGGTAACGGCAATTGTAAATAGACATCTTCAGAATCGTTAAGCTCTTCTATAAATAAATTCAGGGTATTGATCTGTTCGCTTTCAGGTTTATCAAATGGCCAGAAAGACATCCTTTCGATCAAGATTCTCATCAGAGGCGTCACATCGAAAATTCGAATCTTCCGCGGCAAACGCTCTGTCAATGACGGGTCAAAATAGAGAGAACGGTATTGCGCCACATTCGTTGACTGAGCGTTGTGTGATACCCCTTTAGGAATCCATGCTGCTCTCATAGGTGGCAACACATACTTGACGTCCTCAAGCGTTATCGTCATGCAACCATGTTGTGATGAAAGTAATTGGTCTTTCGCATGGAAATGAACACCTGAATCATGATCCGATACCTCGACAGCGACGCCAATGACCAATCCATTGTGTTCATCAGCACAAAAATGATCACCTTTCGAAAGTAATGCCATTGAAATCAACCTGTCCTTATTTCGATATTTTATGTTTGATTCTCATTATAAGCCCAAAGCATGGCACAGATATACTTTGCTGCATCACGTAAACCAAGAAACGTGAAGCACGTAATTGAATGTCGTTCACTCAACATCAAGCTAAATGTTCAAACGACGCTCAGCAATAGAGGTATTTTTGAGAACTTAACAATGAATAAATTAATAGAAAAAGTGTCCATTCCGTTGGCTGTTGTGCTCTTAATGTTTCCACAGATCATCGAGACAATGTACAGCCCTGCACTGACTTCCGTGAAAAGTACGTTTGGCGTCAGTAGCAATGAAGCCGCACAAGCGATGTCCATTTTCTTTGTCGCTTTTGCGTTTGGTGTGGTTTTTTGGGGAAGAATGTGTGACGTCATAGGTCGAAGAGTATCAACGATACTAGGGCTGATCGTCTTTATTATTGCAGCCATTTTTACCATGCTCGCACCAACATTCAATTTGCTGCTAACCGGTTTTGGTTGCTGCGCTTTTGGAGCGGCGGTTGGTTCTGTCTGCACGCAAACCATCATTCGTGATGGCTATCATGGTAAAGAGCTCAGCCACGTTTTTTCGATTGTTGGAACATCGATCGGCATTAGCCCTGTGATCGGAATGTTGGCTGGCAGTTGGCTAACATCATTCGGCGGATACCAATGGGTTTTCATCGCCATGGTCGTGTTCATCATTGCACTGTTGGTTTGGTCGTTGTTCAAATTGCCGGAGACAAAGCCAGCACACACCAAAAAAGATAGCCTGTTATCCGTCGGTATAAAGATGCTGACCGATGCGCACATCTGGTACATCACACTCATGGTAGGGTTGTTTAACATTGCGCTGTTTTCTTATTACAGCATCGCACCATTTATGTTTGAAAAACTGGGCGCAAGCGTTAACTTTTTCGGCAATACAGGGTTCATACTCGCACTGGGTTCTGTATTAGGCTCTGTCATCAATATGAAGTTAATACGCATGCATTTAAGTCACGAAAAGATTGTGATGTTTGCATCGTGGCTACTTTTGATTGGCGGATTTGGTGTATTCATCATGCAAGAGTCAGTTTGGTTTTTCATCCCTGTGGTATTGGTTTCCCTATCATTTGGACTAGCTATTCCAAACCTCTTAAGCGGCGCGTTAACTCACTATCGCGATCACTTAGGGAGTGCAGGAGCACTATTAGGCTTGTTCTATTATCTGGTCATCGGATTTGGCCTTCACAGAGCCGCTGAGTTTGGTGATTTGGCGATGACTTTAATCGGCTGTGCTGGCATTGCTTGTGTCATATCCATCATCAAATATCTTGTTGGACTGATTACTTTCAAAACCTCTGATATTGATTTTTAAATACGACTATCTAGAAATAAAAACCTATTAGCACTCACGCAGCCCCTCCCCACATTCAAGCGAGGAGGGGCTGATGCCGTAGTGTCGTTTATTTCTCACGACCAACAAACGCCACAACGACTTTGTCATTGCCAAGCGAACGAGAGAACACGTACGCGCCTTCTTGTTCAATCACTTGATGCTGACCCGCACCAATCGCTGGGTGCGCTTTACGGAACTGACCAAGTGTTTGCCAATGTTTTAGCAATGCTTGCTTCTCATCTGACAGTTTCCATACCATGTCAGAGCGTGTGCCTTGATGGAAATCGTCTGCGTAAGGACCAATGTTACGACCCACTTCGTCACCGTAATAAACCTGAACAGCTCCTGGGCTCAAAAGTAGTGCATTCGCGGCATTACGCTGCATGCCATAATCTTTGAAACGAGAGAAGAACAGCTCGGTATCGTGAGAAGACATATAACTCACTGGGTTGAAGTCTTTCTCATTAGCGATAGTATCTGCGTAACTTTGGTAGGTGTCTGCCATTTGGCTGAAACACGCCGCGCCTTTGTCTAACTTCTTCTGCATGTCGAAGTTAATCAAGGCGTCAAAGCCATCGTCAAAGTAAGGGCTGCGATAAGCGGTATGTCCCCATACTTCACCCATCATCCAGAATGGTTGACCCAATTTACCGTTCTCTTTACGCCACTGTTCAAGGCTGCTCGACGCTTCTTCTTTTAAACGCTTCCACACATCACCTTCAACGTGCTTCACCGTATCGACACGGTAACCATCAATACCAAAGCGTTTCACCCAATCAGTTTGCCACTCAATGAGGTAATCGGAAACGGTGTAATTGTCACGCGCTTCTACGCGAGTGCCTGGGTTATCCAATAGCCATTGTGCAGGCTTCACGGCGTTGTCTGATTCGGTGATAAAGTCAGGTAAACCCGCCAATGACATGGTGATATCGCTGCTGCCCGGTGCAGGGTAGCCCGGCAAACCTGTTCTTACCCAATCACCGCCCCACCATTTCGCCCAGTTTGGACTCTGGTAATCAATATTCTGGTGGTAGCTATGCCAATTTTCACCCGCTTTTGGTTGCCAGTCGCCCCACTTCTTCGGTAAATCAGTGTTTGGTTTTAACACCTCAATACCGTCAAATTGCAAATCGGCTAACGTTGAGTAACCGGTGTGGTTGATTACTGCGTCCATCAAGACTTTAAGGCCACGTTTGTGTGCCTCTTCCACCAACTTTTTAAGATCAGCTTCGTTACCGAAGTTCTCATCAATCTTGGTAAAGTCACGCGTCCAGTAACCGTGGTAGGCATAGAATGGGAATGAGCCGCTATCGCCGCCGCCTACAAAACCATGCACTTGCTCAACGATTGGCGACAACCAAATCGCATCTGTACCTAGGCTTTTGATGTAATCCAGTTTCTCAATCACGCCTTTTAGGTCACCGCCGTGGAAGGTACCAATCTCTTCTTTGCCGTCTTTCTTGCGCCCATAGCTGTTGTCATTTCTCGTATCGGCATTATTGAAACGGTCGACCATCACGAAGTAAATGTTGGCATTGCGATAATCAAACGGTACTGCTTCTTTGGTTTTCTTCACTGGCTCTAGTAGCACCAACCCGCCTGAATCTTTGCTTGGCGTCAGCGATACTTGCTGATCTTTTACTTCGACCATTTGCCCGGAGTAAGCATCACGCAACTTGGTGCCATCTGGGAAACTGTCACCTAACGCGATGGTGACTTCGCCGCCTTGGTAAACCTCACATTGCACTTGTGGGATTGGGCGTTTGAACTCAGTGTTAGCAGATTTCTTTGGTTCACGCTTAAAACGCAGTGTTTTCGCTTCCGTATCAAAAGCGAAAGAGTAGTCGCCGGTAAAGCGGATTTTTAACGGCAGTTCTGTTGGCTGTCCACAGTTCAGCGCGATAGGTTTGTTGAATTTGACCTTCTGACCATCAGGCGCCACACAGTCGCCTTCAACGCCAGTGATTTTGAGCGTATAGCCATCTTTGGTTAATGGCACAACCAAAGGCTGCTCTGCACTTAAAGGAAAGTCACGGCTGTTGGTCGTGGTAGAAATGGTGATGTTTGGCTCGGCGATGGCACTTGCCGATGCAAGCAATAAGGTAGTCGTAATCAGATTCAGTTTCATCGTTCAGTCCATTGGTTGCGCATAGGCGCAGTATTCGTGTTGTAGTTTTATTCACACTAATAGTAAATGGATGAAAAACTGATCACATCATTCTGAAAGGCTACGCCCTAAAGCTTGTGACGCTTCACATTTTGCTTTTATTGGGGCGTAGTTCTATTTATGAGCAGGATAAAAGGGAGTTTAAAGCTGAACGCTACCAAGGTTGCGCATTTGTCTCATCGCCCAATTGACGCGGCTGATGGTGTATGAAGTCTGAGGGTAGACTTTGATGCGATATGGATTTGGCAGCACTACTGCAAGCCTTGCTGCTTGGCGTGTTGAAAGTTGTTTAGCAGGAATACCAAAGTAGTTTTGCGCAGCGGCTTCCGCGCCATAAATACCCGGCCCAAATTCCACCACATTCAAATACACTTCGAGAATGCGTTCTTTACTCCACATTGCTTCCATCAGCAGAGCAAAATAAAGCTCATACGCTTTGCGCACATAAGAGTGGGAAGGAAACAGAAACACGTTCTTTGCAGTTTGCTGAGTAATCGTGCTCGCACCACGCGAAGGGCCATTTTCTCCGGCTTGAGAAATCACTTTAAATAAAGAATCGAAATCCACACCGTAATGGGTCGGGAACGTTTGATCTTCTGTCGCGATCACGGCCAATTGAATGTGCTTAGAAATATCGTTCAAAGGCACCCACTCATTCTGACTCTCTTCAGGGAATCCCTCAGGAGGAGAAATCATGCGGCTGATCTTCCATCCCCAAATTGGTGGATCGACGTATTTCACTATGCCAACGAGCATCACTGGTAAAAGCAAAAGCACCAATAAGATATTGAACAGAATGGATTTAATCTTTCTCAAAGTCCGACCTAGCCTGATTTCATAAAACAACATGGTGCAAGTATAGAGTATGGAGTCTGTTTACCGTTAGTGAAAAAACGGTCAAAAAAAGCCCGATTTACATTGTAAAGCGGGCTTGATGTTTATCAGGTTCTTTGGCTATTTGAGTTATGTGCGTAAACTCAGCTTACTTTGCCAATTTGTAGAATACGGTTGATAGTGGCGGTAAACGCAGCTCAAGAGACTGAGGCAGCGATTCGCTTTCTACTTCTTCTGTTTCTACGCTGGCCAGCACTTCAAAATCGCTGCCATCGTATTTCACATCATCAGTATTCAACAGAAGCTCATATTTGCCTTCCATTGGAACACCCAAACGGAAACGCTCATGTGGTACTGGAGTGAAGTTACTGATCACCAATACACGCTCGCCTTTTTGGCTGATACGCTCGTGCGCCAAAATGCTAGAATCAGCTTCATCTTGCAGACGCCATTCAAAACCAGCAGGCACGCAATCTTGGTCGTGCATCGCCGCTTCGTTTCGGTACAAGTGGTTTAAGTCACGAATCAGCGCTTGTACACCTTGGTGGCGACCAAACTCAAGTAAGAACCATTGCAACTGATCGTCGTGGTTCCATTCAGCCGTCTGGCCTAACTCAGCGCCCATGAAGTTGAGTTTCTTACCTGGCTGCGCATACATGTAGCCGTAGTACGCACGTAGGTTTGCCGTTTGCTGCCACTCATCACCCGGCATCTTGTTGTGAATAGAACCTTTGCCGTACACCACTTCATCATGAGATAGCGACAATACGTAGTTCTCACTATGTGCATAAACAAGCGGGAATGTGATGGTATTGTGGTGGTATTTGCGGTGAACAGGGTCTTCTTGAATGTACGATAGACTGTCGTGCATCCAGCCCATGTTCCACTTAAAGCCAAAGCCTAAACCGCCCATAAACGTCGGAGCAGACACACCCGGGAATGCGGTCGATTCTTCTGCAATCGTCATCGCATTCGGGAAGTGCTTGTACACCTCTTCGTTCATCCACTTCAAGGTTGCGATCGCATCGTAGTTCTCATTACCACCGTCGACGTTCGGGATCCACTGATCGTGGCTGCGTGAGTAGTCTAGGTAGAGCATTGAAGCGACAGCATCAACACGAATACCATCAATATGGAATTGCTCGAACCAGTACAGTGCGTTAGACACAAGGAAGCGACGAACATGTTCACGACCTAAATCGTAAATGTATGAGTTCCAATCTTGGTGCCAACCACGACGAGGATCTGGATCGTGGAACAGTGGCGTACCGTCGAAGTTCGCTAAGCCATGGTCGTCCGACGGGAAGTGAGCAGGCACCCAATCCAGTACCACGCCCAAGCCAGCTTGGTGACACGCATCGACGAAGAATTTGAAATCGTCAGGTGAGCCGTAACGACTGGTTGGGGCAAATAGGCCAACTGGCTGATAACCCCAAGAACCAAAGAACGGATGTTCAGACACTGGCATGAGTTCAACGTGGGTATATCCCATGTCGACTAAGTATGGAACCAACTCAGTCGCCAGCTCACGATAATTTAGGAAATCACCGTCCGCATTGCGCTTCCAAGAACCAGCATGGAGTTCGTAGAAGGATAAAGCCTCATCACGTTTTTGCGTGACCGTTCGGTTTTGCCATTTGGTGTCTTGCCATTGGTAACGATTATGATCGTACGTAATCGATGCGAAAGATGGGTATTGTTCAGAGTAGAAGCCCCAAGGGTCTTGTTTATGAGGAAGCCCTTCCCCATTCGGACCTTTGAGTTCAAATTTGTATTGTACGCCCTCTTCCAAACCAGGAATGAATAGGCCCCAGATACCGTAGTCTAGGCGTTGCATTGGATGACGACGGCCATCCCACTGGTTAAAGCTACCCACTAGGCTGATAGCAGATGCATGAGGTGCGTAAACAAGGAAACGAACGCCTGAGATATTTTTACCATCTCGCTCCATCGTCACGAAATGTGAGCCCATGTAGTGGTACATGTCTTTGGGCGTATGCAGGTGCTCATATTCTTGATAAATATTGTGATATTGGTAAGGGTCGTCGACAAGCTGTTCAACACCATCCCAATTCACCGCTAATTGGTAGTGTGTTAAGTGCAAATCGCGCACTTCTTCTAGGACAAAAATGCTGTCACCATCGCGCTTTAATTCCACACGTGGCTCGCCTTCGACAACCAGTTCAACTTTGTCTGCACCTGGCATCCAGACTCTTAATGAACCTTCTTCGTCATTCGCAAAAGGACCCAGTGTAGCAAACGGGTCTGAGTAAGCCGCCTCAGCCAATAGTTCGTATGCGCGTTTGTGGTTTTTCTTTACCTTAGTTTTCAAATCTTTCTCCCTAGCACCGATATTCTCCTAGTGGTTTTTGAATATCGGATTTCCTCAGCCAAACGTTGCGAATTCACAAAAATATAAAACCGCTCACTTTATCCATTCAATGAATAAAGTGGCATCAAAAAACAAAAATGCCCGCTATTGTTGCGGGCATAATAACGGTACTCCATCCTAACGGATCGTACCGATTTAATGAGTGACCTAGGCTGTACTTTCGTACCTCTACGCAATTAAATTCACGATTTCCTACATCACTCAATACTCATTATTTGCCTACTTTCGCACGCACTTCAGTGAGACGTTTCGAAATACGGTTTACGTCTTCGCGGCTAAAGATTTCATCAAGGTTCATAGACAGCTTACGACGCCAGTTTGGATACTCATCTACCGTGCCAGGAATGTTAACTGGTTGATCCATCTCTAACCAGTCTTCAAGCTGAACACTCAGTAATGCAGAATCACCCGCAGCAACGTGCAATTGAAGCGCTTCACTCAAGTAAGTGTCCATTGGAACGTATTGAGCATCATGGCCAATACCTTCTGGCAAGTAACCATGCCAACGAACACTATCTAGAATGCCTTGTTTACACTTCAAACGATCCTCAAATAGACCTTCTAATTGTTGCTCGTCTGGGTAAAGACCAATCTCACGCCCCATCTTTAAGTCATCACAATGCCAGAAACCACGGAGGGTTGGCATGTCGTGTGTACACAATGCCGACATCGACTGTTCAGCGTAATGCTTCGGAGAAATGAAGCCGCCATCGTCTTTTGATGTTTCGAAGAAGAACACTTTGTATGAGTGAACGCCTGCGTCACGTAGGATATCGACAATTTCATCTGGCACGGTACCCAAGTCTTCACCGATAACTGAACACTGATGACGGTGAGATTCAAGTGCTAGGATTGCTAGCATGTCTTCAACTGGGTAGTACAGGTAAGCACCTTCAGTCGCCTTTTCGCCTTTTGGAATCCACCATAGACGAAGTAGACCAAGAACGTGGTCAATACGCAGTGCACCACAGTGCTTCATGTTGGCACGTAATAGCTTGATGTACGCATCGTAACCAGTTGCTTCTAGCACTTGTGGGTTTAGCGGTGGTAGACCCCAGTTTTGACCTAGAGGACCAAGAATATCTGGCGGCGCGCCGATACTTGCATCTAGAACTAGGTTGCCTTCATCAGCCCACGTTTCACTACCTGAATCCGCAACGCCTACAGCGAGATCTCGGTAAAGACCAACGGTCATACCTTTTTCTTCAGCCAGTGCTTGCGCTTCTTTGATTTGATCGTCAGCGATCCACTGTAGGTACATGTACAGGTGAACACGATCTGCGTTGTCTTTGATGTACTTCTGAGTCGCCGCCGAGTCAAATGTACGGTATTTCTCAGGGAATACAGGCCAACCCCACACGCTTGAATCTTCCGCGTGCAACTCACCATGCAAAGCATCAAATGCCGTTTGGTGAAGTAGGCTGTCACCGCCAAGCTCTACAAACTCTAGGAATGCACGAGCACGGTCAGTGTTCTTGTCTAAGTGACGAGCTTTGAATTCACTAAATAGTAGCGGTAACACGCTCATCTTCAGCTCAGACACTTCGGTGTAATTCACCCAATGTGATTCACGCGCTTTTTGCAGACGTTGTTGGAACTCTGCGCTGCCAACACGTTGCTGTGCTTCTGCACTTAACGCGAATTCAGGTACAGAGCTTACGTCGATGTACATGATGTTCAGCCAACGACGAGAAGACGGGCTGTATGGGCTCGCACCTTCTGGGTTCGCAGGGAACAATGAATGAATCGGGTTCAAACCAATGAAGTCACCGCCACGAGATGCGATATCACTCACCAGTTGCTTTAGATCGCCAAAATCACCGATACCCCAGTTATGCTGAGTACGCAGTGTGTAAAGCTGGATGCTTGGGCCCCATAGCTTTTTGTGTTGGTTTAGATCTTCTTGCTTGAAACACGCTTTAGGTGTGATGATCAGTGACATTTCGTAAGGCGTTTTGCGACGCTTACGGCTGATGATCAGTTTGTGGTAACCCCATGCCAAGTTCTTTGGCAATGCAAACACTAGAGGGCCACCCTCAGCTCGTTCATCACGAACAATTTGCGACTGAAGATAGCCTTCAAGTACCTCTCCTTGTTCTGTTTCTAAACGCCAGCTAAATTCACTCTCGCGAGCACTCGTACCTAGGTTTAGTTCCACTTCGACTGGTTCGCCGTCGCGTAAAACAAGAACAGGGGCTAGTACGTCTTTCTTATGTTTTTTCTCAGCTGAAGCCAATAGCTTCTCATCGCTGCTAGTATCGTAGCCAAGTGAAGTGAGCAAGCGGCGCAGTGTTTCTTCAGAAACTTTTGCCTCGTCTCCCCACGCGCTGACGTAGCTATCTGCTAATCGCGCCATGTCTGCGACTTTCTTTAATGCTGTTTGTTCTTTCATCGCTTTCTCCGAAGGTAATACCAACACCTTCCATGTAGGGTTTTATTGTTATCAATAACTAATCTTTGAAAATGACCAAAGGTAGCACTCGGCTACCTTGGTCTTATACCCAAGTGACCTCAAGATGCCACAGTTCAGAGCGTTGTCATTGATTCGAGTTCAAGGAAAGCAACGCCGCGGAATAGCAGCCTCTTTCCAAGTTGTTTGACACCGAAATCGGGTCAATGACACGCTCCCAGAGGGCGAGTTGCCTTGTCTTACATGCTTCGTTAACAATTTTTGATATAGAACCACTATATCTTCAAATCGTTGCCTTGCCTGAAAACCAAGTCAATCTCGCTGAACAAAGCATCCTGGGGTTACTTGGGTATCACTATTAGCGTTTTACCGTCTCAAGTTTCCAGATGTTGTTCACGTAGTCGCGGATAGAGCGGTCTGATGTGAACTTACCAACTAGGGCGGTGTTAAGAATGGCTTTCTTAGCCCAACCCGCTTGGTCTTTGTATTGTTTGCCCATGTCTTCATGCGCTTTCACATAAGATGCAAAGTCAGCAAGACATAGGTATGGGTCACCGCCATCTAGTAGGCTATCAAATGTCGCACGCAACAGACCTGGTTGACCTGGTGTAAACTCTTCGCCTGTTAGTAGGTCTAGAGACGCTTTCAGTAAGTGGTCAGCATTGTAGTAATCGTAAGGGTTGTAGCCAGTAGCTTTCACCGCTTTCACGCCTTCAACATCAAGACCGAAGATGTAGATGTTCTCGTCGCCCACTTCTTCACGAATCTCAACGTTAGCACCATCCATCGTACCGATAGTTAGGGCACCGTTAAGAGCCATCTTCATGTTACCTGTACCAGATGCTTCTTTACCCGCTAGCGAGATTTGTTGTGAAACGTCTGCCGCAGGGATGATGATCTCAGCCATGCTCACGCGGTAGTCAGGGATGAATACCACTTTCAGTTTGTTACCGATGCGAGGATCGTTGTTGATCTTCTCTGCAACCTTGTTCACTGCGAACATAATTTCTTTCGCTAGGTGGTAGCCCGGTGCTGCTTTTGCTGCGAAGAAACATACGCGTGGCTCACACTCGAAACCAGGTTCGTTCAGGATGCGGTGGTATAGAGACAGAATGTGTAGCAAATCTAGGTGCTGACGCTTGTACTCGTGTAGACGCTTGATTTGAACGTCGAAGATAGCGTTAGTATCTAGCTCGATACCCATGTTATCTAGAACCCAATCAGCAAGACGCTGTTTGTTTTCTTTCTTAACAGCCATGAATTCTTTTTGGAATTTCGCGTCTGTTGCGTATTTAGCGATGCCTTCTAGCTGCTCTAGTTTCGCAGGCCATTCTGGACCCACTTTCTCAGTGATTAGCTTAGATAGACCTGGGTTACAGAACTTCAGCCAACGACGAGGAGTGATACCGTTCGTTACGTTGTGTAGACGAGTTGGGTACATCTCGTGGAACTCTGGGAATAGGTCTTTCTTAACCAATTCAGAGTGAAGTGCTGCTACACCGTTTACTGCGTAAGAACCGATTACACATAGGTTAGCCATGCGAACCATGCGGTTGAAACCTTCTTGGATGATAGAAAGCTTCGCTTGCTTCTCACCGTCACCAGGCCACATCTTACGAACTTCTTGTAGGAAGCGGTGGTTGATTTCAAAAATGATTTCCATGTGACGTGGAAGTAGACGCTGGATTAGCGACTCTGGCCATGTCTCTAGTGCTTCTGGAAGTAGCGTGTGGTTGGTGTACGCAAATGTCTTAGAACTGATTTCCCAAGCCGCTTCCCAAGTAAGACCTTTTTCATCCATTAGAATGCGCATTAACTCAGGGATAGCAATTGTTGGGTGCGTATCGTTAAGCTGGATAGTCTCTTGCTTCGGTAGATCCGCTAGCGAGTAGCCTGCAGCTTCGTGGCGACGTAGGATGTCGCGTACAGACGCTGCTGAGTGGAAGTACTGTTGCATTAGACGCAGTGTTTTACCTTTCTCGTGGTTATCGTTCGGGTAAAGCACTTTAGTGATGTTACCTGCGTCGATCAGCGCGTGCTGAGCTTCGAAGTAATCACCGTTGTTAAAGCTTGCTAGTGAGAATGGTGCGATAGCCTGACATTCCCAAAGACGTAGAGGGTAAACCGTGTCTGATTCGTAACCGACGATAGGTAGATCCCAAGGCATTGCTTTTACAGACATGCCAGGAACCCATTTACGAACTTCTTTACCGTTCTCGTTTACCACTTCAACGTGACCGTAGAAACCGATTTCTTGCGCAAGCTCTGGACGAGCCACTTCCCAAGGGTAACCTTCTACACCGCGCCATGCGTCTGGTGCTTCTTGTTGACGGCCGTCTTTGAACGACTGCTTAAATAGACCGTATTCGTAGTGCAGGCCGTAACCTACGGTAGGGAATTCTTGCGCCGCACATGAATCCATGAAACATGCTGCTAGACGACCTAGACCACCGTTACCCAATGATGGGTCGCGTTCTTCTTCTAGAAGGTCAGTTAAGTTGTGACCTAGTTCAGCCATTGCTTCAGTGATCTCTTCGTAAAGACCCATGCTGATTAGGTTGTTACCCGTCAAACGACCGATTAGAAATTCTAGAGAAAGGTAGTTAACGCTTTTCGCATTCTTGATGCGAGGATCTTCTTCTGTAGCAAGCAAATCACAAGTCGTGAATTCTGCCAGTGCGCGACCCATTGCTAGGTACCATGCACGGCTATCTGCATTTTCAATCGTGTGTGCATAAGTTACAGATAGATGCTTCTTCACACTCTCTTGGAACGACTTCTTGTCAAATTGTTTTTGTTGAGTTGGTTTCATTAAGAAATTCTCACGTCATTTAGTAATTCATCTGCCATACATCCTGCATTTCCCTCTGTGAATAAACATCCTCCTGTTTCTCCTCCTTCGTGGGAGGAGGGGGTAGGGCGTAGAGGGAGTACCATTGAAAAGTTAGTGATCCAAATCGCAACACAGCTCTCTCTCGTCCTGTTCTTAGTGATTCGGATCACAACCAATCTTGAGAAAGATTAAAATTTGTTCATGACGGTTTTTATGCCCCCTTCCCACTCCAATGTAAAAAGTGTCTAATCGATCACATTACGTCTTTTAACATCGATAATTTTTTCGTAATAGATGTGCAACTCAAACTACATGAAATCAATACTAGCGACGTTTAAGTGACCAAAATCACAAATACAGGGCGTAGTTGACGGCATTTTCATCAACTCTCGAGAATTAGGAAGTGGATCAAAGTAAGAGGCATTTCTGATGTCGTACCATCCCAAACGACTCACAAGCCTGTACACTTTTCATACAAACTAAAATTTTTAGTGGTGTGGGTCAGTTTTCTAGTTTCGCTAGCTCAAAAAACAAGGACAGAATCAATAATGTGGATTCCATCTAAACTTACTCGTCCGGGTCGTTTGCATAATGCTATCGTCCGTCCACGAGTATTGGACTTACTACAACAAGCGCCTTACTACAAATTAGTACTATTCCGCTCGCCTGCTGGTTACGGGAAAACCACCATGGCGGCTCAGTGGCTGTCAGATAAACCCAATGTCGGTTGGTATAGCATTGACGATAGCGATAACGATGGCTTTCGTTTCGTAAACTATCTACTGCAAGCCTTAAATAAAGCCACCAACTACAACTGCTCTAATGCTCAAAAACTGGCGGAGAAACGTCAGTTCTCTTCGTTGCGCTCTCTATTCAGCGAAGTTTTCGCCGAAATGGCGGATTTTCAGCATGAGTGCTATGTCGTTTTAGACGATTACCATTTGATCACCAACGACGAAATTCATGAGTCAATGCGCTTCTTCTTAAAGCACATGCCAGACAACCTAACCGTGGTTGTGACAAGCCGTGCGGCACCACCTTTAGGTACGGCTAACTTACGCGTACGCGATTTAATGATCGAAATTGGCAACGAAATGTTGGCATTCGATACAGAGGAAACCACACGTTTCTTCAACCAACGTATTGCCGATGGCATTGATGAAGACATGGCAAACAATCTACGTACCTATGTGGAAGGTTGGCCATCCGCGTTGCAATTGATCGCGCTGCAAGCACAACATCAAAACCGCACACTGGCACAAACCGTCGAATCGGTTTCTCAGTTTAATCATGCGCACCTATGGGATTACCTTGTCGAGGAAGTGTTTGATTTGCTTGATCATGAAACACGCCACTTCTTAATGCAAGTGTCGGTGCTGGACCATTTCAATGATGAGTTAGTTTTCGCACTCACACAGCGTGAAGACGCGCTAGGTATGATTGAATCTCTGAACCGTTATGGCCTGTTCATCTATCCGTTGGAAGGTGAGCAAAACTGGTTCCGCTTCCACAATTTATTTGGCGAATTCCTTTCTCATGAACGTCTTGCTCGAATTCCACAACAAGAAAAAGACCTACATCGTAATGCCGCCGTTGCTTGGTTGAACCAGAAAGCACCGCATCAAGCCATTCATCATGCGCAGAAATCTCATGATACCGACTTAATCGTCGAAATCTTAAATGAATTTGGTTGGAAGATGTTTAACCAAGGTGAGTTAACCACCTTAGAATCGGCGATCAACAAACTGGACAAAGAGTTACTCTTCAGCCATCCAAAACTGTCGATGCTAAGAGCATGGTTGGCACAAAGCCAACACCGTTACAATCAAGTGGGCGAGTTGCTGGCAGAAGCCGAAGAAGAACACACTAAGCGAAATATCGAGTTGGACTCTGGCTACCAAGGCCAAGCTCACGCCTTGCTCGCTCAAGTTGCGATCAACAGCAACCAACCAGAGCGTGCATTGGAACTAGCCGAACTTGCATTGAGTCAACTTGACCCTACCGTGTACCGCAGTCGCATCGTGGCGACATCGGTCGTCGGTGAAGTTAACCACGTATTGGGTAAGCTCGATCGTGCGTTGCCAATGATGCAGCAAACCGAAAAGCTGGCTCGCCAGTATCAGGTTTACCACCAAGCGTTGTGGGCAATCCTGCAGCAAAGCGAAATTATGATTGCGCAAGGTTACGTTCAAGCAGCATTTGAACTGCAAGACTCAGGCTTCCGTCTGATCGAAGACCAGCAGTTACAACACGTACCCCTTCATGAATTCTTGCTGCGTATTCGCGCTCAAGTATTGTGGTGTTGGAACCGTCTGGATGAAGCGGAAGAGTGTGCGTACAAAGGTCTGCAAATTCTGGAAAATCACTCACCAAGCAAACACTTACATAGCTACTCAATGCTGGCACGTATTGCAATTGGCCGTGGTGAACTCGATAAAGCAGGAAAATTCATTGAGCACATCCAACACTTGATGAAACAGTCTACTTACCACGTAGATTGGACTGCGAACGCATCACTTTCTCTGATCTTGTTCTGGCAAGCGCGCGGTAACACAGAAGCGATTCAAGAATGGTTGAATACTGCCGTTCGCCCTGAATCCGCATGTAATCACTTCCAACAACTGCAATGGCGTAACATTGCTCGCGCTCATATCAACCTAGGCCAATATGATGAAGCACGTGAGGCACTGAACTTTTTGCAAAGCGAAGCTAGTCGTACGAATTTGGTGACGGATACAAACCGCAACTTGGTTGTAGAGGCTATCTTGGCAGCACGCCAAAAAGACGAAGACCAAGCGAAAGCGCTATTGAAAGAAGCCCTAGTTATGACGAACCAAACTGGCATGGTAGGTAACTTCCTTACTGATGGAGCCACCATTGGTGGTCTGTTAGAGAAGCTAAGTCTTCGTCACGAACTCGGTGACCTAGAACGTCATCGTGCTCAGCAATTGATGAAAGACATTTCATCAAACCAACGCAGTCGTTCTATCCACTTCGATGAAGACTTTATTGAGAAATTGGTGAATCACCCGAACGTACCGGAACTGGTTCGTACAAGTCCACTGACTCAACGCGAATGGCAAGTTCTTGGTCTAATCTACTCAGGCTTTAGCAACGAACAAATCGCGCAAGAGTTGGATGTCGCAGGCACAACGATTAAGACTCACATTCGTAACTTGTACCAAAAGCTCAACATTGCTAACCGTAAGGAAGCCATCGTAACAGCGGAAAATCTGTTGCAGTTGATGGGTTACTGATCGGACTGAATAAATTAGTGCTAGATACTAGGGTTGGCGTTATGCGTCAGCCCTTTTTATTGCTCATTAATCGTTGAAAAGTGCAAATTGCAAAGCACGTAGGAAACGTTGTACATATATACCCGAGTCATTCTCGCAGAATCAAGCATCTCAAGGTTATTTGGGTATACTACAGACAAAAAAATAGCCAACCGCAATTAAGGCGATTGGCTTATGTATGATGTGAACAATGTGTATTCACTAACAACGTCAGTTGGCTAGGTGACCCTCGGCTTAAGAAGGGTCGAAAAGAATTATGCATTAATCATGCCAATTTGAAAAGCTTTATTTTTGGGCACAAGATCTCATATCAGATCAGACCAGAACGGATAAATTTGCAATATGCAAAACCAAAACGCAAAACGCAGTTGCAATACGCAACTATACTTCATAAATGATAAATAAATCATCAAATGGCCAGATTCACGATATTTATTGTTTAGTTAGGATGATTTAGACAGTGTTGCGCCTTTTATATTTCCCCTCTTCACATTGCTAAATCTCGCTTATCGTTCTGTTTTATTTGTTCAAACTCGCGATAGAGTTTGTGTTTCTCCGATAAGCCATCATTTCGAACTCTTCCGAAACACTATTTCATACTTTTTTGACATCAATGTTTGTATACTCACTGCCATCAACATGACTTAGTACTTGAGAAATGAACTATCTAATCACCTACTTTAAAGGAATGGCCATGGGTGCAGCTGATGTTGTCCCTGGCGTATCAGGCGGCACCATTGCATTCATTACGGGCATTTACGACACGCTGCTAGAAAGCATTCGACGTATTAACCCATCACTTTTCTCGATTTGGAAAAAAGATGGCTTCAAAGCCGTATTTAACCATATTAACGGCTTCTTCCTGATTTCATTGTTTGCGGGCATTTTCACTAGTATCGCAACACTGGCAAAACTGATCAGTTGGCTACTAGAAACCCACCCAATTCCAATCTGGTCTTTCTTCTTCGGCCTGATTTTGGTGTCGGTCTACCACATCATTCGCCAAGTAGAGAAACGCGATGCGATTCGCTTTGTTGCCCTCTTGATTGGTATTGGCTTTGCCTACAGCATCACGGTACTAAAACCACTTCACATGGAGCCAACTGCAATCAACACCATTCTTGCAGGTGCGATTGCGATTTGTGCAATGATCCTACCGGGCATCTCAGGCAGCTTTATTTTGCTGTTGATCGGCATGTACGCTCCTGTACTAGGCGCAGTGAAAGGGTTCCAAGTTGATATTCTTGCATTGTTCCTTGTTGGCTGTGTGGTCGGTCTATTGTCTTTCTCTCACCTGTTATCTTGGTTACTGCGCAAATTCCGCGATTTAACGTTGATGTTCCTAACAGGCTTGATGATCGGCACGCTACCGAAGATCTGGCCTTGGAAAGAGACACTAACATGGCGTACGAACTCAAAAGGCGAGCAAGTGCCATTGCTAGAGCAAAACCTGTCACCGTTTGAGTTTGAGCACATCACGTCTCAACCATCACAACTGGTGTTAGCCGTGATCATGATGCTAGCTGCCATTGTACTGGTACTTGGTTTAGAAAAGTTTGCGGATTCAAACAAGTAATCAGAATCACTATTCCATCATCTAAGAAGCGGAGCCATTGGCTCCGTTTTTTTATTTACGCTTTACAAACGATAAGTTTCAAATAGATAGGAATATACCCAAGTGACTTCAAGATGCAGGATTCAGAGCGTTGTCATTGATTCGAGGTCAAGGAAAACAACACAGCGTAATAGCCAGCTATTTCCATGTTGTTTGACGCAGCAATCGGGTCAATGACACGCTCCCAAAGGGCGAGTTGCTTTGGCTTGTATACTTTGTTGTCGATTCTTGATTTAGCCCCACCAAACCTTTAAATCGCCGCCGCGTCTACAAACCAAATCATTCTCGCTGAACCAGCATCTCGAGGTTACTTGGGTATAGTGCACAATTTGTTGAAGTTACGAGTTTTCCTACATCCCATCTGTGCTAGGATGCAGACAATGTTAAGTGATAAATACTGAATCTTAATGAAAGTGTTACAAATCGCAGGGATAGCCGTTGCACTGGTTGCTGGCTTTTACGCGCCTACCCTGATCAAAAACTTCTCTTCAGCGCCCGAGCCTAAGTCGCTCGATGAATACTGTTTCCTCTCTACTGAACCTTGCATCCAACATGATGTTGCGATGACGCTTAGCGTCGATACTGCTCAACCTCTGATCCCCGCTCAACTCGAAGTCGAATGGCAAGACAGCGAAGCCGATCAGCTTGTATTAAGTTTGGTTGGTCGAGAAATGGAAATGGGCGAGCCAAAATTCATGCTGAAGAAAGTGGCGCCGGGTAAATTCGTGGGCGACGTGACATTGCCCGTTTGTACACAAGATTCGATGACGTGGGTTGGTGAGCTTTCCGACGGTAAAGACACCATCTACCCAGCCCTCAAAATGCAAAGATAAGGAATTGATATGAGCCGTAATTGGTCTCTTTTTCTCGTGGTTGCTTTTGTCCTCGGCTTTGGTACCAAAACGTATCTAGATGGACAAAAAGACGTAGAGAAAAAACAACAAGTCGCAACCGAACAAAGTGTGTTGTTCGGCGAAGGCGATAAACCTGTCGATATCTTCGATACCAGCGATGATCGCATTCGCATTGTTTACTTTGGCTTTACGCGTTGCCCAGACGTGTGTCCGACCTCATTAGCCATGCTAGCAGGCGCACTCAATCAAATCGACGATGCGCAAAAAGCACAGTTGCGCCCGATGTTTATCTCGCTTGATCCAGAGCGCGACGAAGCCGATGCATCCGCCAAATACGCGCACTACTTCCACCCTATGATTGAAGGCCTGTCAGCACCGTTGGATGTCACTACCCCACTTGCTCACAAGTACGGTGTTATCTTCCGTAAAACGGAACTCGAAGGTTCTGAGCTGAAATACACTCTCGACCACAGCTCATATTTCTATTTCTTGAAGCCCGACGGCACACTCATTACCAAAGTGCCTCATACCCTAACGCCTGCACCAATTGTCGAGGCGATTTCAAAATTGACAGCAGAAGGAAAAACCAATGAAAGCTAAACAAGCCATCAAGAGTCTGGCACTTACCGCCCTTCTTCTGAGCCCATTTGCTCAAGCAAACTTAAACGTGATGCCTCATGAACCATACGCGCGAGCGATGGCGCCAGGCGCAACGACAAGCGCGGTCTTCGTGACATTCGCTAACCGAAGCCAAGAAGACATCAATATCGTTGCAGCAGAAACACCAGCAGCAGGCAAAGTTGAGCTGCACGATGTGATTAAAGAAGGTGATGTGATGAAGATGCGTCAAGTAGATCACATCACACTAACAGCAAAAGAAACCACCGAGCTAAAACCGGGCAGCCTGCATATCATGCTGTTCGACCTTAAACAGCCGCTTAATGAAGGCGACGAAATCGAAGTCACCGTGACTTACGACAATGGTCAAAAGCAAAGCTTTACCGCACCGGTTAAAAAAGTCATGGCTGGAATGAAAAAGCACGAGCATCAGCATTAATTGTTGCTCGGCAAATCAGCTCAAAGCTCCTCCAACGTGAGGAGCTTTTTTATTCCTCTCCCTTTTCTCTGAGCAGTATTCACCAAGCTATCAATGCATGATTTTGTGTCCTAAATCAGAGCGAAGCAGCCGCAGCTGAGATATAAACAAGGCTTTGCTGCCAAACGAGTTTCTCGCCATGTTAAAAGCCCTTTCTCGCGTCTTCAAAATGCTGACGCAAGTGAATCCAAATCTGGAACAAGATGTCGACACCGTGATACAAGCCATTGGCGGTTTGGATAACTTGGTCGAAACGGGCGCTTGCGCGACAAGGCTACGCCTAACGTTAAAAAGCACCGCTATCGTGAACCAAAAAGCATTAAAAGAACATGGAGCGCATGGTGTGGTGATCATTGATGAGCGACATATCCAAATCATCTACGGCGTAAAAGCCAATACTTATTCACAAGAGATGGAAGAACGTCGAATAAAACACATATAAAACGCAGAGGAGTTGTAAGAATCGAATCACAGCCGCTATACTCCGGCCGTTAACTCACCAACTAAGAGGAAACATGATGATTGTAATGAATAACACTAACTGGGCAGTGAAAGGGTAAACGTCCAACTTTTTTCTCGTGGCTAAACCACAACTCCCCCCTTCCTTGCCCGGTTTCACCGGGGTCAGCTCTATGCGAATTAGACCCTAATGCGATTTGTATTAAGGCGCTTTGTTGCGTCTGGGATAATTCAACAATGAATAAAACACATTCTTTTTGTGAAACACTACTAACTCAACCTAACCCATTAAAGCTATTAGGTTGGAAACCGTTTTTTCAACAACAACTGACGTTAGACGATTACGAGAACACGCTTTTCGCGCGAGTGATTGCTCACCATCGTAGTGGTTACGTTGTGGTTAGCGAACAAGGTGAAACTCACTTACCTATCCATACCTCGTTACCCAGCATGACCGTTGGTGACTGGGTGATACTCAACCACCAACAGCAGTTTTCTCGTTTACTTGAACGCCGCAGCTTATTCAGTCGTAAAGCCGCAGGCAGCAAGGTTGCCGAGCAGCTTATCGCCGCAAATGTGGATACCGTATTTATCGTTTGTTCAGTCAACCACGACTTTAACCTCAGCCGCATTGAGCGTTATTTAACTTTGGTCAATGAAGCCGATGTTGAGCCCGTGATTGTGCTGACCAAAGCCGATTTATGTGACGATGTCGATGAACTAAAAACTCAGGTGCAAAGGCTCGATCCATTGCTAATGGTCGAAAGCGTAAATGGCCTAGATGAATCGAGCGTAAGCAAGTTAATGAGTTGGTGCGGCGAAGGGCAAACCGTTGCTTTTATTGGCTCATCTGGTGTGGGTAAATCCACTTTAGTGAACACGCTACTAGGCGAACAAGAACAAGAAACGGGTGGTATCCGTGAAGACGACAGCAAAGGTCGACACACTACCACTTCTCGCTCTATTCACTTGTTACCTTCTGGCGGCATCTTAATGGACACGCCAGGAATGCGTGAGATCCAATTGACCGATTGCGAAACTGGCGTGAGTGAGACCTTCTCTGATATCGAAGCATTAGCAGAGCAATGCCGATTTGGTGATTGTCAGCATCAAACAGAGCCAGGCTGCGCCGTTCAAGCTGCGATTGAAGATGGCACGTTGGAGATGCGCCGCTTTACTAACTACCAGAAGTTACTGCGCGAACAAGCCCATAACGGCGCGACACTTGCTAAGAAGCGAGCGCAAAGCAAGCAATTTGGAAAGATGGTACGTAATGTCGTCGGAGAAAAGCGAAAACGCCAACAAGGTTACTAAGTTGTAGTATTTAGGTAATCAATAGAACAAAGGAGGCTAACGCCTCCTTTTTTAATAACTTAATGAAAAACCATCATTCATATTTGGCGACACAAATCAACACAAAAGACCAATAATGGCAACATCAAGCAAACATTTAAACTAAGAACAAACTAAAACTAGACACAAAATATTACCAAGCTAAGATATGTGATATTCAGCAAGAATATGGCTGAATTTATAAAAACAGGATAATTGATAATCAGGACGTCTTAGCAACGCAATTCCAACCTTCAGCCCTTGTTTTACGAGGAACATTACGCCGTGTAATGACTGAATTTTGCGCGCTTGCTCAGACATCACATTGCAGGAATGATGTATGCAACACAACAGTCTCGTTGCCCGATATGCTCGCGGTAACCTCGTTCTCCAAATCCTCGTCGGTATCGTCTTTGGTATCTTACTAGCAACAATTTCTCCAAGCCATGCTCAAAGTGTTGGCATGATTGGTAGCCTTTTTGTTGGCGCACTAAAAGCCATTGCACCGATCTTGGTGTTCATTTTGGTCGCAGCGTCTATCGCGAACCAAAAGAAAAACCAACACACTTACATGCGCCCAATCGTGGTTCTTTACCTAGCGGGTACCTTCTTTGCAGCACTAACCGCGGTATTACTAAGTTTCCTTTTCCCGACCAATTTAACGCTAGTAACCGGTGCTGAAGGTGCAACGCCACCACAAGGTATCGCAGAAGTTCTACAAACCTTGTTGTTCAAACTGGTTGATAACCCAGTAAACGCATTAGTAGAAGCTAACTACATTGGTATTCTTGCTTGGGGTGTTGGTCTTGGTCTTGCACTTCACCACGCATCAGCAACGACGAAAGCGGTATTCGAAGATCTAAGCCACAGTGTTTCTCACATTGTTCGCTTCATCATTCGTCTTGCGCCATTCGGTATCTTTGGTCTAGTTGCATCAACGTTTGCAACAACAGGGTTTGGCGCACTAGCGAGCTACGCACATCTGCTAGCGGTACTGCTAGGTTCGATGATGATCATTGCGTTAGTGGTTAACCCAGCGATCGTATACTTCAAAACAAAAGAAAACCCATACCCATTAGTGTTCCAATGTCTACGTGAAAGTGGCGTAACAGCATTCTTCACACGCTCAAGTGCTGCGAACATTCCAGTGAACATGAACCTATGTAAGAAGCTAGACCTAGACGAAGATACGTACTCTGTATCTATCCCGCTGGGCGCGACCATCAACATGGCAGGTGCAGCAATCACCATCACAACGCTAACGCTAGCAGCAGTACACACTATGGGCATCGAAGTTGATCTCATGACAGCAGTACTTCTAAGTATTGTTGCCGCAGTATCAGCGTGTGGCGCATCTGGTGTTGCTGGTGGTTCTCTACTACTGATTCCACTGGCATGTGGTCTGTTTGGTATTTCAAACGACGTAGCAATGCAGGTTGTAGCAGTTGGTTTCATCATTGGTGTAATTCAAGATTCTGCTGAAACAGCGCTAAACAGCTCAACAGACGTTATCTTCACTGCCGCTGTTTGCAAATCAGAACAGCAAAAAACTCAGTAAGACTTAAGCATCAGTAAGATTTACGCATCTTTGGTGTAGGAAATAGAAAGGGGAGCCAATGCGGCTCCCCTTTTTGTTTCCTGTTAAGGGTGACTTACAAACGAACCGTCTTCCCTGTTTGCATCGACTCTAACGCAGCATCCGCTAGCGTCAGAGCAATCTCGCCATCTATGCCAGAGCAGCATGGCGCTTCGCCTTTCAGTACTTCAACAAAGTGTTGCCATTCCGCCACGTAAGCACGCTCATAACGCTCTAAGAAGAAGTACTTCGGTGTTGCGCCTGTTTGCCCTGTTTCTGTACTGCGGCTGACTAGATTTTCAGTTAGATTCGCCACTTGCAGCATACCTTTCTCGCCATGCACTTCGAGACGTTGATCGTACCCGTAACCAGAGCGACGGCTGTTATGAATCGTCGCCATCGCGCCAGAAGGGAATGTAAGCGTCACCACACTGGTATCGATATCTCCCGCTTCACCGATGGCAGGATCTACCTTGCAACTGCCATGTGCAGTAACCGCGATTGGATCTTCCCCTAAGATAAACCGCGCCATGTCGAGATCGTGAATCGTCATATCACGGAACATGCCACCCGAGGACTTGCTGTATTGCGCTGGCGGTGGCGCAGGATCGCGAGAGGTGATAATTACGCTTGCTGGTTCGCCAATTTGACCGTCATCCAACGCTTTCTTAAGACTCAGGAAATGCGGATCAAAGCGGCGATTGAAGCCTAATAAGAAAGGCACTTGATGCTGATTTACTACGCCCAAGCAATCACGTACTCGCCCCAAATCAAGGTCGATTGGCTTCTCACAAAAGATGGCTTTACCTGCTTTTGCTGCTCGCTCAATCAAATCCGCATGAGTGTCGGTTGAAGAGCAAATGCACACCGCATGAACGTCGTCATCCGCCATCGCCTCTTCTACGGTTTGGCGTTTTGTCTGCGGATACTGCGCACAAAACTGATCCGCATAGACTTCATAAGGTTCGATAAGCGAATAAATCGTGGTTTCTGGTGAACGTTCGATATTGACCGCATGGACTTGACCAATTCGACCCGCTCCAAATAAAGCAATATTAAACATAGTAATTCCCTTCTGTGTCGCTTAATCGAATTGACGCTTCATGCCCGCCAACATATCTGTGGCTATGTCGTAGTAATCCCCTTCCCACAGTTGGTCATTGAGGAATTCACCAGAATAGAAGCCGTCGTAACCTGTTTGGCGAATCGCATCGACCCATTCTTTTAATGGCACCTCACCTTGCCCTAACAAGTAACCGCGTAGAGCGCGCTCATCGGGCCAAGCCTCGCCCGGAGCAGGACGCTTACCGTCAGACAAGTGCACGTTGTAAATCAGCTCGGCATCGATATTTGCCACTTGCTCCAACGTTGCCCCGCGACATGCCCATAAGTGCCATGTATCCAGAACAAAACCAAAGTTGTCGCGGCCGACGGCGTCGTACAGGCGGAAGTAATCTTCCAACTTGGCGATTGGAGTCCAAGCCGCGCCTTCATATTGGAAACGGATGCCATAGCTCTTACCAATGTCGACAATCTGGCGAATGTTCTGTGCCGTGAGTTCGATGTTTTGCTCTTTGGTTAAGCCATTTAATGCCTCAAAAGCATTGAGCTGGATGGTAGGTGCACCCACGGCTTGCGCAAAACGGCACAGCGTCTCTGAATCTTGGAACAGTTGGCGTTGGCTGGCTTTATCTGTCACTTCAACCGCGCCAATGATATCGATCGCCGTTGGGACAATGCCAAACTCATCCATGCGCTGTTTAAGCTGCTCAGCGGTGAAGCCAGCCTGAATGTAACGCCAGAGTTTTTCGGTGTGGATTTCGAGCCCTTGATAGCCAGTTTCTTTGGCGAGTCGGACATCAGATAGGATATTGCTGTGCAGAGAGCACATGCCATGTAGAGCAAAACGCATCAGATTTACCTCTTCTCATTGCCCTGTACATTGCAGGACATAAGCCGAATTCAGCTCGAGCAAACCCGCAGCACAACCGCTAAGTTGCACCTAATCAGTGGACAAAGGTATGGAAAAATCTGCGCGCTTTACTGCTTATTCGCTCGCAGGATCGCGTCCCTATTCGAGATTACTGAGCGATGAAATTACTTCACTTCTCGACAAATCAGACTCACCGCAATCGCCTGCGCCAAATACATGGAGCTGCTGAGCGAACGGAAGCCCATCAATTCGCCTTCTTGCACTTCAAAACAGACATCCATTTTGCTGCCATGAGGCGTCATTTGGTTATCAGTAATGCAGACAATCGGCACGTTCTTTTTGCAAGCATCATCAATCAGTTGGCTGGTTTCTTCCGCGTATGGATTGAAGGTGATAGCAAACAGAACGTCTTTATCGTTCATTCGTCGAGTTAACGGGGACAACATGCCACCGTGATCATCCAAGAGCACGACACTCTTGTCAGATTTCATGAGGGCGTACCAAAGATAGAAAGCCACTGGATAAGCACGGCGAGTACCTTGAATGTAGATGGTTTCAGCACCATCCATCAAAGCCACTGCACGTTCCAGCTTTTGAGGAGAGACCGACATTTGAAGCTGTTCTAGTGCTTCAATGTTTGCGTGTCCGAAATCTTGGAAGATGGCTTGAGGCGAGTCATGCGGGACGTCCTCCATCTCACGAGCTTTACGAACGCGCTCTTTGTAATCTCTCGGGCGATTCAAATACTGATCGCGAAACAGTACTTGCATAGAAGTGAAGCCATCAAAGCCCATCGCATTAGAGAATCGACTCAAAGTCGACAGGGGGACGTTGGCTTGCTTGGCAATGGTCGCCATGGTTTCTACCGCCACCAGCATCGGCTGGTCGGTGACGAAATCCGCGACTTGCTGCAAACGCCCGCTCAAACTGTCGTAACGCTTTGCGATTAACTCTTTTAGTGTGTCTAAATCTGCAGGTGCTTTCACTTCAACATCCATAGTTATACTGCTCTCCTATCAATGAACGCTTGGAGATAGAGGCCCCTTATAGTAACAAAAGGGGCCGCTATTTTAAGATAATAATTCAAAGTTTCGTACCGCTTCTTCTTTCACATAAGGCATCGCCTTTTGCATGAAGTAAATACGGTCAAACTTTTGTGGTTCCTGATTCATGTAATCGCGAAGATTATGACCCAGAGCCTGACGCAAACAGGTGCCAATATTGAACTTAGACACGCGACTTTGCTTGAGCTTGAGCATGTCTTCATCGCGGATACCACTCGAACCATGAATCACCAACGGCACAGCCACAGCATTTGCGATACGGTCTAAGCGACCAAAATCGATAGTACAAGTTGGCTCGGTTAAGCGGTGAACGTTGCCGACAGAAATTGCGACACAATCAACGCCACTTTCTTCTGCAAAGCGCGCCGCGTCTTCCGGTTCTGTGTAGATAGATTTTATGTGGTCGCGACCTTCTTCATAAGGCACCGAACCAATTTCACCCTCTACCGATGCTCCTAACGCATGCGCCACTTCCACGACTTTCTTGGTGCGAGCAATGTTCTCGTCCAACGTCAGTTGCGAGCCATCAAACATCACGGAACTAAACCCAGCTTTAAGCGCACGAAAGACGATGTCTTCTTCGTAAGTGTGGTCAAGGTGCAGCACCACAGGCACCGTGCTCTTGTGCGCCAGATTTAGGAACATTGCCGCAGCGGTTTCAACACCATAAAAATCCACCACGTCTTTGTTACAGGCCAGAATTACCGGTTTGTTCACTTGCTCTGCCGCTTCAACAACAGCACGTGCATCTTCAAAGCCGAACACATTAAAGCAAGGGACAGCATAGTTAGATGCCGCAGCCTCCGGCAATAGGTCATTCAAATTTACCAACATGATGATTCCCCTACTTAAATTTCGCGATCATGTCTTTGATGCCAGGGATCGTCTCCACTTGGTATTCGTGGTGCGGATCAAAATGCTGAATCAAAGATTTCTCAGTTTTGCCAACGATGATGGTGAAGTAATACATTTCATAACCCGGCGCCGCCACACTTGGGTGATAACCTTTGTCGATGGCAATCACAGAGCCAGTGCGCACATGGTAAACCGGGCCAAAGTCGTCTTCATGCTCGTATAGGAACTGCGCACCAAAGCCGAAATCTGGGTTAAAGCGGAATTGGTACACTTCTTCATAAAGGGTTTCTTTGCTGCCATCAGACTTAACACGATCTTCATCGTGCTTGTGTGGTGGAAAGCCAGACCAACCACCTGCACCAACGGTGAATAGCTCACTCACTAATAAACGACCACGTTTGTCTGCGTTGGATTGACCCAGCACGTGTTTGATCTTGCGGTGTGTTTTGGTGTCATCTGAACCGTATTGCACCATATCCACGTTCTCTTCACGAACACAGAAAGGCTCTAATGACGCTTCAAACTTACCACCTGCAATCATGACGTCAGCCTTGTCGCTCACACATTGAATGGTCGCACGGTAGCCAAGTGGTACGTAAACCGCTTCTGGGTTGCCGTCCCAAACTGATTTACGCTTACCAATGTTGTCGAACGTTTCGCTCTCGCTATCTTTCGTCACGGTGATGCTGCAAGTACCGCCCGCCAACACGATGACAGACTCATACCCTTCGATAACATGGTCAAAAGCTTCGTTCTGATTCAAGAACACTTGGTTGAAGTAACATAGCGGTGTTACTTCGTCGTTCGCACCAATAATTGGTTCATTCTTGTTATCAAATGGTGGAATGTGTTTTCCCATTTTTCTTTTCTCCTCACAGTTCGTTTGATAACGAGACTGTCCTATCCTTCTGAAAGTGGCTTAACAAAAAAGCCGGGCCACGATGGTGTGTACGCGCACTGTTTGGTTACCCTCAAGTGACATACCGGCCCGGGAGACCAAACGCGCAGCAATGTGGTGCCCGAAAGCACCAAACCGTGCTTAACTTCGCGTCTCAATAAAATCGAATAGTTGCTCCTTAGTTGGCATGGCCTCTGTGCAGCTGTGACCGCTGACATTAATCGCCGCTGCTGCCGTGCCGTTGCGTACGCCCTCTTCTAACGAACCGCCCGTAACTAGCGTCCAAATCAGACCGCCCGCAAACGAATCACCAGAGCCAAATGGTTTATTGGCTTCCACTCGGAAAATGCCTTGCTCGAATTTGTGACCGTTACGGTCGTACACTTTCGAACCATGCTCACCGGCTTTCACCACCACCACTTGAGTGTTCTCCGTTAGGAATCGAGCCGCCGTTTGATCATCATCGGTGTTACCCGGAGCAATGACGGTTTCCATCATGTCGAACTCTTCACGGTTACCGATCACGATGTCTGAAAGACCTGCGGCAATGCCGTAGTAAATCGAAGCATCGGTATCTGTGCGCCAAGAGTAAGGACGGTAATCGACATCCAGCACCACTAAGGTATTGCTGCGGCGAGCGTGCTGCATCGCAATCAAAGTGGCTTCACGGCTTGGGCTTTCCGACAATGCCGTTCCCGTGACCACCAAGACTTTTGAGCTAGCGATGTAAGCGGGATCAATCTCTTCTGGTTTGATGGTCAAATCCGATGCGTTGTTACGATAGATAAGCACGGTGCAATCTTTTGGCTTCATCTCCGTGAATGCCACCGAGGTGCGCGAGCCAGAATCATCGGTTCTCATGCCGTCAAGGTTGATGCCTTGATCCGTCATGTAACCTTTGACGTAACCACCGAATGCATCGTCAGCCACGCAGCCAATAAAGCCGACCTTACCGCCTAACTTGGCAATGCCCACCGCAATGTTTGCTGCTGAGCCACCAACGAATTTGTTGAAGCCGGAAATGTCCGCCATGTCGGTTTTAGCTTCGCGAGCGTAGAGATCTACGCCCGCACGTCCTAAAACGATGGCATCCAATGGTCGATTTGTTTCAAGGGCAATGTTTGTCATCGTCTGTTCCTATTATTTGTATTCAACCCAAGCGGCGTTCTGGTCTGCCGATTCCACACACTTCTCGCATAGGCGTACGCCTTCGATGCCAGCGTCGATACCCGGGAACCAAATTTCAGATAGCGCTTGCTGGTCATCACGGTCAGCCGCATCGAATGCCAACGCAAAACGGTGGTATAGGTTCGCCCATGATTCGAAGTAACCTTCGGCATGACCACCACCAACACGGTTGGAAGCCACACCCGGAGCATCTTGGTATAGGTAGCCCATGCCACGTTCAAGAATGCGTGGTGCTTCGCCTTGGACTTCAAAACGAAGTTGGTTTGGTTGCTCATCCCACCATTCGATGGACGCTTTCGAACCGACGATGCGGATTTTTTGTTGGTGCATCGAACCTGCATTCACTGCCGATGCCCAAAGCGTACCGACCGCACCATCTTTGAATTGCATCATGATGTGAGCGTTATCTTCGAGCGGAGCACGTGACTGGATAAAGCTTTGACGCATGCAAGACAGACGGTCGATTTCAAGACCTGTCATCACTTCACACAAGTAGAAAGCGTGCGTACCCACATCGCCTAGAACATAAGTTGGACCTGAGACTTCTGGGCTGACGCGCCATTTCAAACCTGGATCGTTTTTCTCGTATTCTTCGTTGTGGAAGCCGTGAGCAAACTGCATGTTCACCACACGAATCTCACCAAGGTCACCACGCTTCACCATTTCACGTGCTTGCTGAACCATTGGGAAACCGCTGTAACCGTACATCACGCCAATCACGCGATTGCGCTCTGCTGCGATCTGTTTGAGTTCTTCTGCTTCTTCCGTCGTGAAGGTGATTGGTTTTTCACACACGACGTGCAAGTTGGCTTCCAGTGCTGCTTTACAAATTTCGTAGTGAGTTGAGTTTGGCGTTGCGACTGAAACAGCTTGGATGCCATCTTCGCGTTGCGCTTCCTTCTCAAACATTTCTTTGTAATTTGCGTAGCAGCGGTCGCCATCTAGACCTAAGTTCTCACCGAAATCACGGCAACGATCCGCATCCAAATCGAATGCACCAGCGACCAATTTGAACAAACCATCACGCTGCGCCGCATTACGGTGCGAGTAACCGATCTGACTGCCACGACCACCGCCGACCATTGCCCAACGGATTGGTTGCTCAAAATGACGTTCTTCATTAAACATGTTTGACTCCTTGATAGGCTCTTGCTCAAGAGCCTATAAATCGAATTGTTGAAATCTGTTTTAAAGCTGGATGTTTTGATACATAAATCGGTTTGGGCTTAAACGCCGGCGCGTTGCGCTGCTCTGCCTTCTTCCCATGCCGCCACTTTCTCAGCGGTGTCGTCATTGCGTGTCACTTGAGGAAGTCCCACTTCCCACCAGCAATCACACTTAGACCAAGCCATTGGCGATACTGGATCGATGTCGACCACAATCACGTAAGTACGGTCGGCTTCTTTAGCGCGTTGGAATGCGTCATCAAACTGGTCGATTGACGTCAACTTCTCGCTGATTGCGCCTTGCGCTTCGGCATGCTTAGCAAAGTCCACTCGAGCCACCTCGCCATCAGGACGGCGACAGTCTTCCAGAAGGTTATTGAACGACTCGTTACCCGTATTGTTTTGCAGCTTGTTGATCACCGCGAAACCGCCGTTATCGCATACCACGACAATCATCTTGTGACCCGTCAGAACTGACGAGTAGATGTCTGAGTTTTGAATCAGATAAGAGCCGTCGCCGACGAGCACAACCACATCGTTATCTGGGTTCGCGACTTTCGCGCCCCAGCCACCTGCGATTTCATAACCCATGCAAGAGAAGCCGAATTCGATGTCGAACTTACCAATTTGGTAGTTCTGCCAGTTCATCGCGAGCTCTGCTGGTAAGCCACCCGCTGCCGTAAGTACGGTGTCGCCCGGCTGCATAGATTTGTTGAGCTTGCCAATCACTTCTGCATAAGAAGACGTACCGTCGAGTAGGTCGCCTGGTTGAGGATGAGTACGACGATGCACCACGGCTTTCCATTCATCCGCTTGCGCTTTCGCCGTTGCCGCCCATTCGTCACTGCTACGGAAATCGCCCAGTAGGTTAGACAGCTCAACTAAGCCACGTTTTGCGTCTGCTTTAACTGGAATAGCGCGATGTTTAATGGCATCAAAACGTGCGGTATTGATGGTAACCAGCTTCATATCTGGGTTCTTGAACACCGACCAAGAGCCTGTTGTGAAGTCTTGTAAGCGAGTCCCCACCGCCAACACCACATCCGCATGTGCTGCCATGTAGTTTGCAGAGTCTGAACCTGTCACGCCGATTGGACCTGCGTTCAGAGGATTGTCTTGCAACATCGTGGCGCGACCAGCAATGGTCTCAACCACAGGGATGTTGTGTTTTTTCGCAAAAGCAGCCAACTCGTCCGTTGCTAGTGAGTAATGCACGCCACCACCAGAGATAACCAAAGGCTGTTTCGCGCTAAGCAGCGCCGCTTTTGCATCTTCTAGATCCGCCACTTCTGGCTCTGGACGACGAATGCGGTGTACTTTTTCTTGGAAGAAGACTTCAGGGAAATCGTAAGCCACGCCCTGAATATCTTGCGGTAAGCCGATAAACGCTGGACCACAGGTTTCTGGGTCAAGCATGGTGTCAATTGCCTGAGGCAATGAGTGCATCAATTGCGTTGGCGAGATAATGCGATCCCAGTAACGTGTTAGCGGTTTGAACGCATCGTTACAAGTGATAGAAGGATCGTAGAAATTCTCTGGCTGTTGAAGCACAGGATCTGGCAGACGGCTAACGTAAGCATCACCAGAAATCAAAAGCACTGGTAAACGGTTAGTGTGTGCGATACCTGCTGCGGTAACCATATTGGTTGCACCCGGACCAATTGAACTGGTCGCGATGCCGATGCGACGACGTAAGTTCGCTTTGGCATACGCGATTGCCGCTGTTGCCATCGACTGCTCATTTTGACCACGCCAAGTCGGAATTTTGTCTTCGATGTTTTTTAGCTGTTGGCCAAAACACGTCACGTTACCGTGACCAAAGATGGCAAACGCCGCACCAAACAGCTGTTCTTTTTTACCATCAATTTCAATCATTTGTGCGGCTAGGTATTGAGCTAGCGCTTCTGCAACAGTTAGGCGTACAGTTTTCATTGTCTTCCCCGGTGGTATCAATCATTTTTGTAGCCACGTTGTCTCCGCGGCTTGATACAGGGGAGACGAATCTCCCCTTCCTTGCTTGTGCTCTTATAGGCCGTATTTCTTCGCGTAGCCTGTGATGTTCTCGTAAGCAGTTTTCGCGTACGTCAATGGGTGCGCTTTCGCTGGGTCTTGCTCTGCTTCAACCAGCAACCAGCCTTGGTAGTTGCGCTCTTTTAGTGCTGCGAATACGTCGTCGTAATCCACGTCACCTGTACCAGGAACAGTGAATACGCCATCAAGTACTGCGTTTAAGAATGATTTGTCTGCATCACGCGCGGCTTTCATTACTTCTAGGCGAAGGTCTTTAAAGTGCATGTGACCAATACGGTGACCCCAACGTTTGATCATGGTCACTGGGTTACCACCACCGTAAGTGATGTGACCCGTATCTAGAGTCAGGTAAACCGCTTCGCCGGTGAATTCCATCATCATGTTGATGTCATCTTCCGTTTCACAGATGGTGCCGACGTGATGGTGGAAAGACAGCTTGATGTCGTGCTCGTTTAGAAGATATTCCGCAACTTGAGTGAGTTTCGCGCAGTAGGTTTTCCACTCATCCATAGTAAGGATCACGCGTTGAGAAAGTGGCGTGTTGATGTCACCGTGAACCGTGTTGCTCACTTCACCGAACACCATTGCTTTACAGCCAGCAGCCTTAAGCAATTTGATGTGCTCTTGCATCGCTGCGATTTCTTCTTCCGCAGTCAGCTTCATTAGGTTGCCGCTGTACCAGCCAGAAGCGAGCACTAGGCCATGTTTTTCTAGTAGAGGGATTAGAACTTCTGGCTCACGTGGGTACTTAGTACCTAGCTCTGTACCAGTGAAACCAGCTTCTGCCATTTCACTTAGACACGTTTCCAATGGGATATCGCCGCCTAATTCAGGCATATCATCGTTGGTCCAAGTCAGTGGGCTAATTCCATATTGCACGTTGCTCATTTTTATTCTCCGACAATGTTTGCGTTATTTAATAAATGTCGTGAAGTAAAAGCGTGTTTTTATCGATGCTTTTCTTTCACCAATTTCGTTTCACTGGAAATTACATTAGCGAAAAAAAGACAAATTGAAAAATATTTTTCAATCAAAGTAATCGATGTCATCAAATTGTTAAATCATGAAAAAAGCTAATAGCCACGTGCCTTTCAAGCGAGTATGATCTGGATCTCGTTTATAATTTATCATTTAAAATCATAAAGTTAAATAAAGCACATCAAATGAAAAATGTTTTTCATTATTTGATTTGGATAACACTTTAGGATAAAAAACGAACAGACACCTAGTCGAATAACAAAAGAGTAAATATGATTAAACCAACCGACAAATGAAAAATAATTTTCATATATCTAATAAACACAACAAGTCGGCAATATAGATATCCAATACTCGTACCCTACAAAGCGGAGTATTGGCCGCTACCCAACTGGCTCTTATTCGATGGTTAAGGGAAGGATTGGGGATCTAATAAAGGAAAAAACAATGGAAGCTACATCCAAGGCCGAAGCTCGAAAGCACAACCTCGCCTACATCATTAGGATTTGTTGTATCGCTGCACTCGGAGGCATCTTATTAGGTTACGACACTGCTGTTATCTCTGGGGCAATTGGACCAATCCGTGAATATTTCGGATTGTCAGCAGCACAAACCGGTTGGGCCGTATCCAGCGTTGTACTAGGAAGTATTATTGGCGCAGTAAGCGCAGGTTGGGCAGCCCTTAAATACGGTCGACGCAACACACTCTTTATCGCCGCTATCCTCTTTATCATTTCAGCCATCGGTTCTGCCCTCGCACAAACCTTCTCGTTCTATGTCATGCTCCGTATCGTAGGCGGTGTCGCGGTAGGTCTGGCTTGTGTGGTATCACCAATGTACATGTCGGAAGTCGCGCCAAAAGACTTCCGTGGGCGTGCGGTGAGCATGTTCCAGCAATCCGCGGTTATCGGTCAGACTGGCGTGTTCTACGTTAACTATTTAATTGCAAAAGGCATGTCCGAGGCTTGGCTCGTCGATCTCGGTTGGCGTTGGATGCTCGGGTCAGAAGTGATTCCAGCCGCGCTTTTCGCCATGTTGCTGTTCCTCATTCCAGAGTCACCACGTTGGCTGGTACTAAAAGGCAAAGTCGCCGAAGCAAAAGATACTCTCTCTCGAATTTCTAACCCGAAACACGCGGACCGCTTGATCAAAGAGATCCAAGAGTCGTTAGTAGAAAGTCATGGTGCGAAGAAGAACAAGGTCAGCCTGCGTTCGCCATTATTGTTCGCAATCTTGGTTATCGGTACGTTTGTCGCGGCAGCTCAGCAGCTAACCGGTATCAACGTGATCATGTACTACACTCCGGAGATCTTAAAACCAATCACAGGCTCTACTGAAAACGCGCTATTCCAAACCACGTTCGTGGGTATCGTATTTATTGGTGGTAACGCTTTGGGTATGTACCTGATCGATAAAGTCGGCCGCTTGCCACTGATGAAGTACGGCACCTTTGGCTGTGCGTTCGGTATGTTCATCGTTGGCTACGTGCTTTACCAGCAAACGGAAGGTTACGCGGCGCTATTCGCACTTTGTCTGTACGTGGTGTCTTACGCGACCTCTTGGGGCTGCGCATGTTGGACTATGATTTCAGAAATCTTCCCGAACAGTATCCGCTCTCGTGCCATGGCTATCGCGGTCGGTGCACAATGGTTTACTGGCTTTATCGTGACGCAGTCATTCCCAATGCTCAATGAAAACGCCTACCTACAAGAGAACTTCAACGGTGCCTTTGCCTTCTGGTTATTCGGTGTGTTGTCGCTCATTTGTATGTTCGTGGTCGTCAAGTATGTGCCTGAAACCAAAGGCGTCAGCTTGGAGAAAATGGAAGAAGCGATGGCGAAAAAACTGGGTAAAAAAGTATCTGGAACTGCGACTGAAGCACGTGCATAAGATAACTTAATGTTTTACAAAGGGAACAGGTGTTAGCACTTGTTCCCTTTTGCTTTTGGAGGCAAACCTCATGCTCGATAAAATGGCGTTCTTTGTGTATGTGATCCGCTCTGGGTCTATCTCCTCCGCAGCGCGTAAATTCAATATTTCGGTCTCCGCCGGAAGCCGTTGGCTGCAAGAGTTGGAACAACACTTCGGCACTACCCTATGCCGCCGCTCGAACCGATTATTGGAAGCCACTCAAGCAGGCCAAACCTTATATGAAGAGTTCTCTCCTCTTGTTGACAGCGCCGAGCGTATCAGCCGCAAATTAGAAGACTTCCAAGACAGCGAAAAAGGTCATATCAATATTGCGTGCACGCCCGTGTATGCCAATCACTACCTGATGGACAAAATCGCCGAGTATTCTAAGCTCAACCCAAAGGTGACCTTTAACATCAACGTCACTCCTTGGGCATTGGATCATGCCAGTACTTGTGACCTGATGATCAGCGCTAACGCTAGCTTCCAAGGCTACCGTGAAAAAGATTTATTACTGGTGAAACGCGAGCTGATGCAGTGCCCGTTTATCGTCGTGGCTTCGCCGCAATATCTAGAAAAGCATGGCTTGCCTAGGCATCCAGAAGCACTACGAGACCACGCTTGCTTGATTGCAACCACACTGACAGGCAGCAATGATTGGATCTTCCGCCAAGGAATGGAAAACATGGTGCTGAAAGTGCCAAAAACAATTGAAGTGAATGACAGTGACCTGTTGCTCAGTGGCACCTTAAAGGGGGCAGGCGTCGCTTACTTACCGCAATTTGTCACAACAGAAGCAGTAGATAAAGGCGAGTTAGTACCGCTATTGGAAGAGTATGAGACCAGTATTTGGAGTTTGAATCTGTACTACCATTCCCCAAAAACCGCCTCTCCCGTAGCGATAAAGTTCAAAGAGTTCTTATTGGAAAAGCCTTGTTAGGGCGGATTGGATTTAAAACAATAAAGTGCTGACGCCATCGAAAGTCAGCTTGGCGCCTGAAAGAAACAAGAACAAGTAACAGAGCTGATAGATTCTTTCCTGACTTACGCGATGCAGAAGATACACGCCCATCTTAACGCCAACAGGCGCGAGTGGAATCAACACTAGCGCAGTCATCAAGTTGGTCGAATCAAACTCACCAAGCCAAATGTAAGGCACGAGTTTCGCTACATTCACTATGCCGAATAATACCGCCATAGTCGCTATCAGGGTGATTTTAGGCAGTTTCAATGGCAGTAAATAAATACTCGCTGGACCGCCACCAGCATGAATTGCAGTACTGGAAAAGCCGCTCAGAGTACTCCAAATCCAAGCACCTAATTTCCCTGATTGAGAGGGTGAGTCACCACTTAGCCAATACTGAAAACAGAACAGCAAAGACAGCATGCCAACGGTGATCTTCAACCCCGACTCTGGGGTGATACTCAGAAATAAGCCCGCTAATACCACGCCAAGCAAAGCCCCAGGCAGCATGGTTTTAAGCACTCGAACATCGGCATTTCGATAATGATGACGCACCGCAAAGGCATCCATCACCAACAGAATGGGCAATAAAATCGCTGCGGCTTGTGTTGGCGGCACCACCAGCGCCATCATAGGAACAGCCAAAATGCCCAGCGCCCCACCGAGCCCACCTTTACCAATGCCATAGATTAACACCGCAGGAATCGCCAAAAGATAGAACCAAGGATCGCTGAGCATCATCGTCACCTTTTTAGAATCGAATATCGAACTACGCCACAATCTGAGCGAGATAATTGCGACTGCGTTTTAAATCACGCGAAACCTGACTCACGTCTGCCGTACCGTGTTCATGCTCGACCACTATCCAACCTTGATAGTCGACTGCTTTAAGTGCACTCATCACTTGTTGCAACTTTATATCGCCATCCCCTAGTGGCGTAATCAGCCCTTTACTGTACGCATCGACCCACTCCAACTTATCGCGGATAGCTAACCTCAATTTGTCCGTCGAGACATCTTTGACATGAATGTGCTCGATGCGCGTTCCGTACTGACGGATAAGCCCCAGCGGATCCATCCCATCTAAAAATGCATGCCCGATATCAATGCAAAGTCCGAGCTTGTTCGCTGGGATCTGGCTCATGACAAAATCGATCTCGTCTTTATAACTGATGTAACCGCCGATGCCCGGATGAAGCAAACAGCGCAAACCATATTGGCTAGCCACGCTAATGATGCGTTCGAGGTTGGCAATCATGGTTCGTTTACTTTCCATTTTCAAACGCGGTGCAGTGACGCTTTGTCCTATATAGCCATAACGCTCTGCATGAATGCCTTCCATCATCAGCAAGTTCTTTACACCTAATGAATCTAAACGCTGACAAACGGTGTCGACTTCTTCCAAAATGGCAGGCATGTTTGCAGAATCGCAAAATGGCACTTGTACCTTGCCTGCACACACCTGCAATCCACGTACGCGAAACGCACTTTTCAGCAGTTCAGGATCTTCTGGGAAAAAGCCATCTGGCCCCAACTCGATACCACGAAAGCCACTGTCACTCGCATCCATTAATACCTTTCCCCAGCTTGGGTTGGTCGCATGAGATGCCTCTTCCACTCCCCAGCAGCATGGGGCGCAAGCAATACGATCAAGCATGTGTTTTTCTCCTAAGTTGATTTCCTTTCACCTTAAGATTGGTGGGGGTAAAAGTTCGTGATTTGCGCCTCGTTTGTACTTTGCATTTTCGCAAAGCGGCTTTGAATTCCTGGCTATATCGCGAGCACATCGCACTCCCTACACTGGTTGTGACAGAACGATTACGGAGTAGACAGCGGTATGGAACGAATCTTTATTGTGGCGGCAAAGCGCACCCCAATTGGCAGCTTTAATGGCTCGTTAGCGTCATTGTCCGGTGTGGAATTAGGCGCTCATGCCATCAAGGCAGCCTTGGAGCAAGTGGATATTGCACCAGAACAAATCGATGAAGTGATTGTGGGCAATGTACTGACTGGAGGCGCAGGCATGGGTCCGGGTCGCCAAGCCGCAATGAAGGCAGGCATTCCAGAATCCGTTCCCGCTTACACCCTCAATATGATTTGTGGCAGTGGCATGAAAGTCATCATGGACGGTGCAAGCCACATTAGGGCGGGCGATGCTGAGTTAGTGCTTACTTGCGGTATGGAGAGCATGTCTAACGCACCTTATGTCTCTTCTGGCCAGATTCGTCGCGGCTACCGCATGGGTCATCAACTCCAAGAAGACAGCATCATCAAAGACGGTTTGACGGATGCCTTCCACAACTACCACATGGGGGTTACGGCAGAAAGCATCGCCAAGCAATTCCAAATCAGCCGAGAAGACCAAGATGCCTTTGCCTTACAAAGCCAACGTAAAGCCGTCAGCGCGATAGAAAATGGTCATTTTGAAGCGGAAATTTCGCCAATTACCATTGTGGATCGCAAACGCCAATTCGAAGTGAAGAACGACGAATATCCGAAGGACGACAGCACTTTTGAAGGCTTACAAGCGCTGCGCCCCGCATTCGATAAAGAAGGCAGCGTTACCGCAGGCAATGCATCCGGTATTAACGATGGTGCATCAGCAATTTTGCTCGCTTCCGAAAGCGCAGTGAAACGCCATAACCTTAAGCCACTGGCAGAACTCGTCGAATATGGACAAGGTGCTATCGCTCCAGAAGTGATGGGCCTAGGTCCGGTGTCTGCAATTGCCAATACCTTAGCCAAAGCCGAAATGGCGATTGAAGATATCGACGTTTTTGAGCTTAACGAAGCCTTTGCAGCGCAAGCACTTGGCGTAGTTCGATCCCTTACCGAGCAACACAATATCGATGAAGCATGGCTGCTAGAACGCAGTAACTTAAGTGGCGGCGCCATTGCACTTGGTCACCCAATCGGCGCATCCGGTAACCGCATTGTGACCACCTTGGTTTATCAACTGCAACGCACTCGCCGCGATTACGGTTTGGCATCACTTTGCATCGGCGGCGGCATGGGCACGGCGTTGATTTTAAAACGTTGCTAGAAGGAGCCTCTCATGGACACGAAAAACATGAAAAAAGCAGCCACTACAGAGCAAATTGAAGACCTACTACACGACGGCATGACCATCATGATTGGTGGCTTTATGGCGACGGGAGCCCCAGAGCGTTTGATTGACTTGCTGATCAAAAAAGACATCAAAGACATTACCTTAATCAGTACCGACACAGGCTCACCGGGTCGTGGCTCTAGTCGACTTATTGCGGAAAAACGGGTGAAGAAACTGTATGCCTCACACATCGGCACCAACCCCGAGACTGGCAAGCAGATGAACGAAGGCACACTTGAAGTGGAACTGGTTCCTCAAGGTTCATTGGCAGAGCGCATTCGCAGTGCAGGCGCTGGTTTGGGTGGCGTACTAACACCAACAGGACTTGGCACCATCGTCGCAGAGAACAAACGCGTAATTGAAGTTGATGGCAAACAATATCTCTTAGAAATGCCACTGAAGGCCGACTTAGCGCTGATTCGTGGTTCAAAAGTTGACCGTCGAGGCAACGTTTTTTACAGCAAAACCACTCAAAACTTTAACCCTTTAATGGCAACTGCGGCAGAAACCGTGGTGGTGGAACCAGAGCAGATTGTGGAATTGGGCGACATTGAACCCGAAGCCGTGCATACCCCAAGTTTGTACGTCGATTACATCTTAGTGGAGGACAACTAATGACTGCACAATTAGATAAAGAAGTCGTTCGCCGCCGCATTGCATGGCGCGTTGCTCAAGAGATGCAAGATGGCGACATCGTTAACCTAGGAATAGGTCTACCAACGCTGGTTGCCAATGAAGTAGACAAAGACGTCGAGCTATTACTGCAAGCGGAAAATGGCTTAATTGGCATTGATAAACTGGCATCTGAGGAAGAAATCGACCCTGATCTGGTCAATGCCGGCGGACAGAACATCACAGCAATCGCAGGATCATGTTACTTTAACAGCGCCGACTCTTTTGCCATCATTCGCGGTGGCCACGTGGATTCAACCGTACTTGGTGCGCTGCAAGTCGATGAACGTGGCAATCTTGCCAACTGGATCATTCCGGGCAAAATGGTCCCGGGAATGGGCGGCGCGATGGATCTTGTGGTCGGCGCAAAGAAAGTGATTGTCGCCATGGAACACTCGGTGAAAGGCAATCCGAAACTACTCAAACATTGCACTTTACCGCTGACTGCAGTGGGTCAGGTGGATTTGATTGTTACCGAGATGGGTGTATTCGAGATCACCGATAAAGGCATGATGCTGACCGAACTCGCGCCAGAGCTTTCCGTTGAAGAGGTACAAGCGGCGACGGAAGCTCAACTGATTGTATCGCCTAACCTTATTCCAATGCAGACACCAAATTAACTCTAAATGCAAGAGGAGCAATATGCTCCTCTCTTCATACTTTGATCATACTTCAAGTTTTTGTCAGGATTTTCTGAAACACATCATTTGCCCTTAAATTTTCGAAAATCAATGCGTAGAATCCCGCCCTGTTATGCGTATGGTTGAATTGTATTTAGGGTAAAAACCAATGAGATTGTTGTCTGGATTCTCGTCAAAAGAGTGGCTGCTAACGGCTGTCGTGCTCGGAGGCTTAACCGCGTATGCCGTTTATCACTCCAACCAACGAACTTCTGATGCCCGAACAGCCGCCATCCAAGTGATCTTTGCCGACATGCAGTATCACGTTTCTATTCTCAATCAGAATGCGAAAGCCTTTAAGCAAGACCACGGGGCAGACCAATGCGTCTTAACCGCTGCTGGGTATCAAGAGTTTTACAATGGCTACCCAGAAACCCAAAGTGAGTGCGGTGAGCAGGTCAGCTTCTTCGATAACTTAACCATCACCGATGAGATGAAACAGACAGATTTAGTCTTCATCGAGAACAATCAATACTCCATGGTTGGGTATGGCAATGACGAATCACCAGAAGCGCTCATGGTAGGCAAATGCTATGCGTATTACCGCTTGGATGGAAAAGGCGCTGATGGACACAGCTTTAAGGTTGATACCTCTCGCTGTTAGGGCAGACTTAACGTTGTGGTTGTGTAGAACAGGCTATAGAAATCAAAAAGGGAGCTCAATGCTCCCTTTTTACTGCTTACAGCCTGAATTTACGCTTGGCTGAGTGTTACTTCTTCCAATGGGAAGTGCGCACTTGGCTCTACAAACTCTTGTTGCGCTGCAATGGTTTGAAGTTCCCATTCACCCGCTTGGTAAGTCGCGTTAAGTACGCCATAGCAAGCATCGTGACAGTGTTGGAACGCTTGTTTTGGCGTCCAACCTTTCAATAGGCCAGCAGTGAAGATCGCCGAGATCAAATCGCCAGCGCCTACCGGTGCTTTGGCAAATTCAAAATGAGGACGCTTCGCTAGGTAAGTGCCTTCTGGTGTCGCAAGCAGCATATTGAAGCTGTCATCTGACAAGCAGTAAAGGTGCTTCACCAACACCACTTTAGGGCCTTTTGCTAGCGCACGCTGACAAGCGTTAATCGCGTCATCCAACGTGTGAATTTCCATCTCTGCAAATTGGCTTAGCTCGAACTGGTTAGGCACGATCACATCCGCCATTGGCATTAGACGATTCAACAAGTTTTCTGCGATACCCGGCGCAACAATACAGCCTTTGTCTGGCGCGCCCATCACTGGGTCACATACGTAAAGCGCTTCTGGATTCGCTTGTTTAACTTTAGTGACGGTATCTTCTACTGCCAGACATTGCTCAGCACTGCCTTGGTAACCAGTCAGAACCGCTTGGCACTTCTCTAGCGCGCCAATGTTGCCAAGACCACGAACTAATTCGCTGATGTCATCAGCCGAAAACGCACGACCCGTCCAGCCTTCTTGATACTGGGTGTGGTTAGAAAATTGAACCGTGTGAATAGGCCACACTTCGAAACCCATGCGTTGCATTGGGAAAACGGCACTGCTGTTACCAGCGTGACCAAAAGAAACATGAGATTGTATAGAGAGGATACCTTGCATAGTACCAGACCTCTTCTTGTTGTTATCAATAGTTCAAAGACAGCGGCGAGCGCCAGATTTGCGAAACCAGTAGTGTATCCGACAAACCAAGATTCTCTAACTCAATTCTAGCCTTCTTCGCTGGAATCGGTTGGAGAGCTGGTTTTCAGTACCATTTTCTTAATTTCCATTTTGTCTTTATTGAGCGCAATTTCGAGGGTGTCCCCTTCCCTTATCCCGAGCTCGCTCAGGATCACGCTTGGAATGACTACGACGGTATCGTCACCGATCTTAACAGGTTGGCTAATCATCTTTCGTCCCCCAATTGTCGAAAATGAGTTTTCACGTTACGAGTGGCGAGTAACTTTCTTTTGTGTCCTTAATCTGCCAAATGAATAAAAACAAAAGAGCCCTCCACACCGCGTATGGGAAGGCTCGATTGAAAAAACTTAGTTCACTAGCGGTTCATGCTTAGAAGCAATCAGACCATAAGCGCTCCAACCTAGGAAGGTAACGATAGAGCCCCACATCATGGCTTCATAGCCAGAACCATACAACGCGTAGAAGCTGTAGAGAGAGCCAACCAAAGCGATGATGTTGGTGGTTTTCATTTCTCGGTCAGGTACATGCGCCACTTTTTGCATGATGAAAATCGCCCCCATACATAGAATGTAAGGAATAACGTTAGTCACAACCGCAAGGTTAACCAATGCTTCAAACTGCTCGTTCAACGTCGGAGAGATCGTCATAAGCGACAAGACGGATTGAATGACTGTAATAGCAAGCATACCTTTGATTGGCGTACCGCGTTTATCAACTTCTGAGAACAGTTTCGGGAAGAAGCCCGCATCTGAAGACGATTTAAATACCGACGCGATGGTGAACTGCCAACCAAGTAGTGAACCCGCGCAAGCTAGCACTGCCATGCCCGCAACCACTTTACCTGCCGTAGAACCTAGCATTACTGTCCATACCGTTGAGAATGGCGCCGTAGATGCAGCAAGCTCAGAGTTCGCCACAATGCCAGAACAGATGTTGGTTGAAACAATGTAAACCACTGCCGCGATCAGCGTACCGCCCAATACTGCGATTGGAACGTTCTTCTCTGGGTTTTCTACCGCTTCTGAGTTTGCACAAGCCGATTCAAGGCCTAGGAATGCCCAAAGTGTCATCGCGATCGACGCACTTACCGCTTCACCAAATGGTAGGTGGTGTGGGTTCCACGCTTCGATGTACATGGTTGGGCTGAAGTAGAACCAACCAACAATGCCCAAAGAACAGACAGGAAGAATAACGCCCCAAACCGTAAACGAGCCGATTTGACCTGTGATCTTCGCACCACCAAAGTTAGCGAAGGTACAAATCCAAAGGATAGCGATGGTGTACAGACAGGTTTCTACTGGCGACAAGGTCACTTCAAAAAACGCTGAGCCGTAACCGACACAGGTAATGGCGATTGCGATATTGGCAATCAACAATGATAAGCCGTAGGTCCAACCCGCCATAAACGCACCCGATTTACCAAACGCGTACGACGCATAACCGTTCATACCACCGTCACGTTTGCTAAAACGACCACATTTTGCGAACACATACGCGAGAGCCAAAGAGCCAGCAGCCGTAATCAACCAAGACAAAATCGAAATGGTGCCTACTTGCGCTAGCTTACTTGGCAACATGATGATGCCCGAACCAGCCATGTTAATGAACGTCAGAATGGTAAGTTGCACCACCGACATTTTTTTGGTTTCAGTACTCATAAATTATTCTCCACGAATAAACGGTTCGCACCGCGGTTTTCACGCACGGTGCGAACGGGTAGATTAATCTTTTAGGGCGTAACAATGGGCGGTGGTGCGGCCATTGACGTCTTCTAGGTACACACCTTGGATCTCTGGTGCAAAGCCTGGGAATCGGTTGATGCCTTCTTCTAGAGACAAGAAATAGTCGACAACGTGCTGTGTCCAAACCTCACCAGTGATCACACATATGATGCCAGGAGGGTAAGGAAGCGCGCCTTCTGCTGCGACACGGCCTACCGCTTCTTTAAGTGGTAAGTAATCACACTCTCCACGGAAGTATTTGCGTGTTGCCACATCTGGTTTGTGCACCATGGTTGGGAAGTATTCGCTACGGAACATCGCTTTTTGTAGCTGTTTCACGTTCAGCTCTTTGTACATGTCATGCATTTCCTGACATAGCTGACGGATGGTGTAGCCGCGGTAGCGTTCTTTGTTTGCTTCATAAACGCGAGGCAGCACGATGTTTAGCGGTGCATCATCACGAATGAACTTCTCGAAGCGGTTGATTTGCGCCACAAGATGACGGATCTTGCCCATATCTTCTGCTGGAGTAAGCAGGAACAAGATAGAGTTCAAATCACACTTCTCAGGGATGATGCCGTTTTCGCGTAGGAAGTTAGCCAATAACGTTGCAGGAATACCAAAGTCTGCGTAGCTACCATCTTCTGCAATACCAGCTGTGGTTAGTAGCAATTTACAAGGGTCAACGAAGTACTGACCTTCACCGTAGCCTTCGAATTTATGCCAGCTTGCATTTGGCTCGAACATGAAGAACTTCTTATTGGTTGCGATAAGATCGGTGTCGTAGCTGCCCCATGGCTGGCCTTCAACTTCATCCGGAATGAATGGACGGATCAACTCACAACTTTTCAGGATTTCTTTACGTGCTTCGATACCTGTCTTAACTGCATCTCGCCATAGACGTAGACCTGCTTCACCATCGTGGATCTTCGCGTTCACATCTAGAGCAGAGAACAGCGCGTAGAATGGTGAGGTTGACGCATGCATCATAAACGCGTTGTTGAAGCGTTTGTGGTTACAGTAGCGAGCCTGACCTTTAATATGGTGGTCTTTTTTATGGATTTGCGAGGTTTGAGAGAAGCCAGCCTGTTGCTTGTGAACAGACTGAGTCACTATCACACCCGCATCTTCTGGTTTCAGATCCAGTAGCAATGGAGAACAGTCTTTCATCATAGGAATGAACTGCTCGTAGCCTACCCATGCAGAGTCAAATAGGATGTAGTCACAAAGATGACCAATCTTATCCATCACGTAACGCGCGTTGTAGATCGTACCGTCATAAGTACCTAACTGAATGATCGCAAGACGGAATGGACGTTCATCACGCGCACGCTCTGGTGATACTTTCGCAATTTGAGCACGAATGTATTCTTCATCAAAACAGTGCTCATCCATACCACCGATAAAGCCCCAAGGGTTACGTGCAGTTTCTAGATAAACTGGCGTACCGCCCGCTTGAATTAACGCACCGTGGTGGTTTGATTTGTGGTTGTTACGGTCAAACATCACCAAGTCGCCCTCGGTCACTAACGCATTACAAACCACTTTGTTTGAAGCCGAAGTACCGTTGAGTACGAAGTAGGTTTTGTCGGAGTTGAACACTTTTGCTGCGTGCGCTTGGGCTTGGTGAGCAGAACCTTCGTGGATCAGCAAGTCACCTAAATCAACATCCGCGTTACACAAGTCACTGCGGAATAGGTTTTCACCGAAGAAATCGTAGAACTGTTTACCCGCTGGGTGTTTTTTGAAGAACTGACCGCCTTGGTGTCCTGGGCAGTCGAATGCAGAATTGCCCATTTCCACATAGTGAGTCAATTGTTTGAAGAAAGGCGGTAATAGGCGGCATTCGTACTTGGTCACCGCTTCATTGATTTGACGACCGTAGTATTCAATTGATTGTCTTTCTAGATCAATAACGCCGGTTAACCAGACATAATCGTCGGCGGAGACCGGATTTTCATCTGTTACTAAGAAGACCGGGATACCATAACCCGTCTCAGAAATAATTTTGTGCAGACCAGCCTTAATATCTGAAGAAGTAATAATTGCAGCGCCAACGTCAGTTAATTCGACATGCTCTAGCGGTTTTAAAGTTCGGTTAAATTGTTCATCCAAAGATTCAGATAATAAACTGAAGTCTTCTGGCATGTAATTACTAACACCGATAATTAAACGTTTCATTGAAATATCTCTTATTTGTTCTGTAAAAACGATAAGACAGATATTACAAATGAATTTAATATTTAAAATTAAAAAACCAAATTTCGTGATTATTCGTTCATATTTATAACTCGTATTTTCTCGAAATAAAATTTCGCGATCTTTATCACTTTCCTTTCGATAAGCCAATGATATTGAATTTTGGTTTAAATTGAATTCAGGTGAAGAATTATGTGACCTCACCAGTTATTATTAAAAAAGGAATCAAAAGAAAATAAAATTTTGCGATTTTCATCACTCTATATTTAACTAGATTGATTTATTAGCAATAACAAACACAATAAATACGCTTATATTTAACAATTTATAAACTATAACAAAAAGCCATCAACATTTCTGCTGATGGCTTTTCACGTTATTGTTTTTTCTTTGGTGCTTTCTTCGAGCTCAAGTCTAATCGAACAAATGGCTATCGAGTTTAACGCCGTTATTTGACCACAATTGATACCGTTTCACCGCGTTACCAGACGAATACATGGTGTGCTTGCAGTCCATACATTCGACAAAATACAAACCACTCATACCAGCCATAACGTGTAACCTTCGACTGTCACAGCGCTTACAAGAAAGACGCTGAACCTTACTGTTTACGTCAACACGACGAGCGAAGTTAAGTGTCTCATGGGAGCACAAGGCGTCCACTGCACTATCTTTAAACGGATGCTCACTGAGCAAATGATTGATGGCGTAATCGTACACCGGGGGAATCGAAGATTTGCCATTCTCTATATTGGTTATCTTAGCTACGGAAACACCCAACAAAGATGCAAACTCCACTTTGCTGTATTCCAAGATAAACCTTGAAGAGATGAACTTATCTGCACTAATGATTCTCAACATACACAAATCTCTAATAGAAACAAAAAGAGCACGACGTTGCTCTTTTATGTTGAAAAGGATAATAACAGGTTACTTCCGACTGTATTTATACGCAGAGTATGCGCTATTTTTATTTTTAGTATCTTGCGCTCAATTTAATTAAAGATCAATAGCATTCACTTAGTAACAAAAATAGAAATTAAGATTTAATAATATAATCCTTAATAGCAAATATTAGTTAAAGTAATGGTTCTAGTGAACTAAAAATAATTTAAGCTAACAAAGTAATTTCATAGCCATGATATGAGCTAATCAATAATAATGGATTGGAGCTTAATTCATGTATTTGCAGCAAGGGGGGATTTCCCTCTATTTGTCGATTTATATACCAACAGCTCGGTGACAGGTAGAATTCTGTTGAAGCTTTGCATAAAGATCACCCAACAATTATGCAACCGATAGAGTAAAGAAGAATTTGAGTGATAAAAAAGCCTCACGAATGAGGCTTGTTGAGATTCTGTGGCTGTAAGAAGTTTTGCGTAAAATCGAGCACTTCTTTGGAAGGTTGTTTTGGTGGAGGCGCAAATTCTTGTTGTGCGGACACTTCGCTTTCGAAGTTTAACTCTGGCATCCCATCAGGTACGTTTGCTTCTTCATGATGCTCTTCATTAAGCAACTCGTTCAGTTCTTCTTCTCCAGGGAAATACGGCTCACGCTTGTAAACCTTGTTTAAGGCTCTGATGATTGAGTGCTTTTTCACCACGCCAGAAGCCAACTTTCTTTGTAGCGGTTTAGCAATTGATTGTAAGCCAACCACCACATCTACACCGATGTTGCTGGCAACCTCATCACGTACAACTCTCGCAGGCTCATAACCCATGTTCGCAGACAAGAACAACCAAACGTAAGCAATCGCGTTACCTGTTTTGCCAGTGTCTTTCCACGCTTCACCTGCATGGAACATGGCTTCTGCACTGCCGCTTTCCGCCGCTCTTTCTAACCAATAACAGCCTTTGACCATACTTTTTTCAGTACCAATGCCATTGAGATAGCATAGACCTACTTGGATTTTGCCATCAGCACTGTCTTGCTCTGCAGCTTTCATAAACCAAAACAACGCATCAGCCCGCTGACCTGATGTGTTTTCTGGTGACAACTGCCATTCGCCCATATACAGCATGGCTGGAATGCAGCCTTCATCGGCAGCTTCTTCAATCAACTGATGTCCTTTAGGAATGTTTTTCTCAGTACCACGCCCAAACACAAGCGCCTTTCCGGTCGCGAATTTCGCATCGATATCGCCTTCCATGCCCGAAATAGCCGTACGCCAGAAGTTTGCCTGCTCTCTTAAGATCACATCTTCACGCATACGTTCGGCAAGTCTTACTACACCGTACATACCAGTGACATTATCTAACTTGGCCGCTTTATCATACCAATAGAGCGCCTGTTTAATGTTCTCTCGTTCCGCTTCTTTTGCTAAATAAAGAATGGTCGGGATATGCCCCGTTTCCGCCTTAAACGCACGTTCTTTACGCTCTTGCTCTCGCGCCTTCTGCATCGCTTTGCGGTATGCCGCTTCACGAGCTTTCCTCTCGGTCTCGAGACGTTGCTTACGCATCGACAACGAGATCATCCACACAAATATCAGGACGAGTGAAAGGCCAGTTGCCACAATGGCAATGCCCATACTACTCATAAATAGCCTCTTTTTAGGTCAGGGCCCATAAGGATTTCCCGTAGCTCGGGGAATCTAGAAAATTGTTAATTTGGGTGTGAAAGCAATCATTCCACTGTACACCGCCTTTATTATATAACGACCATGTAGGCAAAATCTGAAGTTTACAATTTTACTGTGAGGGCAATTTATTCAATATCATCTAAACTTATTTTTTAAAGAAAAATATCATCCTTACTTTTATAGAACCTAATCACAGTTTTGGGGCTTAGACATTCTCCTCCCCTATCATCCCCCCGATCTCCTCCTATAGAAATTTACATTTTTAGGCTGTGCTTAACATCTCACTATGCGCTCGTTTTATTATTTAATTTGTGAACAAAATCTAGTGTGATAGAAAATTTTCTCTTGTAAAAAACTTAACCGCCTGCTCTCACATTTTGCTGATAGTTCAGTGTATTAGCATTTAGTTGAACATTTCCTTTTCGGCATCTTGCCCAATCTATTCTCAATTCAATAACAATGGATTTGTAAACGTGGACAATAAAACATTTAAATTATCAGCGATTGCCAAAACCGTGCTACCTCTACTTTCTGTAGCAGTGATCAGCGGCTGTGGCAGTGACAGCTCTAGCGATGACACTACGAACCCTGGCTCCGGCCTTCACCCTGCGGGAGAGAACGAAGTTGTCATCTATTACAAACGCGATGTTGCTTCGGCTTCAACAGCAAGTGATTACGACGGTTGGGGCCTACACCTTTGGAATGGCGAAGGCTGTACCAGTACTGACCTAGAAGCAATGGGGATCGCTGACGGCGGTACGGATTGGGCAGCACCGCTTCCGTTCGAAGGCATCAGCGAAACTTACGGCGCTTACTACGTACTTAAAGTGAACCCTGACGCATCAGACCCACACGAGTGTATGAACTTCATCTTGCACAAAGGCGATGAAAAAGCCTTTGGCAGCGCGAACTCTAAAGTGGAGTTAACCAAACTGGGTGAGTCTCAAGGTCTATTCGGCTTCCACGGCAGCAGTGAGCTTTACTATGAGCCAATTGCAGATCGTCCTGTTGATATTGATGGCCAGAAAGCACACTGGTTAGATGCCGACACTATCGCTTGGGAAGCGGCAGCAAACGCCGACTCGATGAAGCTATTCTACAGCTTAACCAACGACATCAAGATGGACGAAGACAAGCAGATTTCTGGCGGTACAGCCGTTGAGTTGACGAAAGCAGGAGACCTGTCTGAAGAACTGAAATCTCGTTTCCGTCACCTTGCGAGCTTACAAGCCGCAGGCATTGATGTGGATTCTGATACGCTACGCTCTATTCTGAAGTCACAAATCGTGATGGTGGCATACAACGCAAGTGGCGATGTTATCTCTGCCACTGAAGTCCAAAAGCCAGGTGTGCTTGATGCGGTATTCGCAGATGCAGACGCAGGTAACGCCATTGGTCAGGAACTTGGTGCCATTGTTGAAGGCAATGCAGCAACATTCAAACTTTGGGCACCAACAGCCCAAGACGTTGACCTGATCATCTACGATGCCGATTTGAAAGAAGAATCCACCGTTGCGATGACAGAAAACCCAACTACTGGTATCTGGGCTTCTGAAGCGCAAAGCGATGCATTGAATAAATACTACCGCTACGAAGTGAAGGTTTATCACCCAACAACAGGTGTGGTAGAAACGCGCCTTGTGACTGACCCATATTCATTAAGCCTTTCTGAAAACTCGCTTTACTCACAAGTTGTGGATCTAGACAGTGCTAGCCTGCAACCACAAGGCTGGAATGATTACGATCGCCCAACGGTTGAAAAAGACGAAGACCATGTCCTTTATGAATCACACTTACGTGATTTTAGCTTTAGTGACACGAAAGGCACAGAATCGTTAAACGGCAAATACCTTGCGTTGACGGAAGCTGAGCGTGAATCTGTTACTCACCTTCAAGCTCTGCAAGATGCTGGTTTAACAACGCTTCACATTCTTCCTGCATTCGATATCGCAACCGTTGATGAAAACGAAGCTAAACGCGTTGATATCACGGATACGGTAGGCAAGCTATGTGGCATTAAGCCTGAAGCCTCTGTTTGTGAAACCGAAGACGATGCAAAAGTGATTGAAGATGTCCTAAATAGCTACGATCCAGCAACAGGTGCTGCACAAGCTCTGATGAACGATCTACGCATGCTAGACAGCTTCAACTGGGGTTACGACCCATTCCACTACACTGTACCAGAAGGCAGCTACGCGACTGATCCAAACGGTTCTAAACGTATCCTTGAATTCCGTGAAATGGTGCAAGCGACGCACAAAATGGATCTGAAGCTGGTTATGGACGTGGTATACAACCACACCAACGCATCTGGCGTAAACGACAAGTCAGTTCTCGATAAAATCGTCCCAGGGTACTACCACCGTCTGAACGTCAACACAGGTGGCGTTGAGAACTCAACCTGTTGTGATAACACAGCAACTGAGAACTTAATGATGGGTAAACTGATGGTTGACTCATTGCTTGTGTGGGCAGATGACTACAAAGTCGATGGTTTCCGCTTCGACTTGATGGGCCACCAACCAAAAGACGTGATGGTGTACGCGCTAGAACAAGTACGTAAAGTTGATCCTAATACGCTGTTCTACGGCGAGGGTTGGGACTTCGGTGAAGTCGCGAACAACGCGCGCTTCGACCAAGCAACACAGCTAAATATGGCTGGCACAGAAATCGGCACCTTCTCTGACCGTCTACGTGATGCGGTCCGTGGTGGTAGCCCATTCGATGGTGGCATGGACTCTGAAGGTAAACACCCACTTCGCTTCAACCAGGGCTTTGGTAACGCAGGGTACCCGAACGAAGAAACAAAGACAGATGCAGATTCAGTAAACGGTCGTCTACACAACCAAGATATCGTTCGTTTAGGCATGGCTGGCAACCTAGCAGAATTCGTTCTACTCGATTACAAAGGGGATACGAAGCTTGGTAAGAACGTAGACTACAACGGTGCACCTGCGGGCTACACTAAGATGCCTTCTGAGAACATCTCTTACGTATCTAAGCACGATAACCAAACCCTTTGGGACAACAACGCTTACAAAATTGCGACTGGCACTTCTTCCGCTGAGCGCGCTCGTATGCAAACGGTGTCTCTATCTACGGTAATGCTTGGTCAAGGTATTCCGTTCATTCACATGGGTTCAGAATTATTACGCTCTAAATCAATGCAGCGTGACTCTTACGATTCAGGTGACTGGTTCAACCGTGTTTACTTCGACGGTAGCGACAACAACTGGAACGTAGGCCTACCTCGTGAAGACAAAGACGGCGCGAACTGGGAGCTAATCAAAACCATCGTTGCGGATGGCACAGCAAAACCAGACTCGACTGATATTGAACTTACTAAACAACAATTCCTAGAACTACTAACTATCCGTAGCTCAAGCGAACTGTTCCGTTTAGATACTGCTCAAGAGGTCATGAACCGCGTTGATTTCCGCAACGTAGGCAAAGACCAAGTTGAAGGCTTGATTGTGATGTCTATTGACGACGGTACGTCAGCTGGAGCAGACCTAGATACAAACTACGACGCCATCGTCGCGGTAGTGAACTCAACAGCAGAAGAGAAATCTTTCAAAATTGAGGGCGCAACGGGTTTCGAACTGCATGACGTTCAGAAGAACTCGGCTGACATGACCGTTAAGAGTGCAAGCTTCTCCGGTGAGACTTTCACGGTTCCGGCACTTACAACAGCGGTATTTGTACAACCTCAAGGTAACGCACAAGGTGCTGGTCTGCCTGTTGATACAGATAACAAAGACGTATCGAGCATTCCTCCTTACGGTGAAACCAAGGTTTATGTTCGTGGTGACATGAACGGTTGGAATCCATCAGAAGAATGGGAAATGTCATTCATTGGCAACGGTATGTACTCGGTAACGGGTGTACTTGAAGCTGGTGATTACGGCTTTAAGTTTGCTGATGATAGCTGGGGTACACCAAACTTTGGCTGTGATTACGCAGAACAAGCTTCTGGATCTCTAGACTTGGGTACTGAAGGTAACTGTGCATTGTCCGTTACTGAAACAGGCAAATACACCTTCGTTCTAAATGCAATTCATGAGCAAAGCGATTCAGCTGACAAACCGGTTGTTTCTGTAACGAAAGCGGCAGACGCACCAACGTTTGGTGAAACTTCACTCTTCCTACGCGGCACGATCACTACTTGGGATACGCCAGCTGAAGATTCAAGCGCGAAGTTCAACTACGTAGCCGCCGATGTTTACTCTTTAGACATCGACCTAGCAGCAGGTAGCTACGAAATGAAAATCGCAAGTGCGGATTGGGCGGGTGACACCAACTTCGGTGGAGAAGGCAATGTAGAGCTCGGCGCAGCAGTCACCATGGATGTTGGTGGCGACAGTGCAAACCTTAAAATCACAATTGCAGAAGCAGGAAACTACAACTTCCACTTCAACGCAGCAGATAAAGCAGCGCCAATCGTGACAGTGACTAAGAACTAAAAACAGTAGGCGCAATCATGTGCTAGCTTGGGGAGGGTAACATCTCCCCTTTTTTGTGCCTGTAAAACGGCATAAAAAAAGCCGCTCGAACAGTGACGATGGCGGCTTTGTTGTTTCTAACGATTTGCTTTAACTATGGGGTTAGTTTCCCCAAATGATCTCTACAAACTCAGGGTGATCCACAAACGGGTTACGGTTACCTTGGAATTCAAACACCGTTTGGTTACGGCTGATCTCTTTCGCGCTAACAGGATCGTTTTTGTGCCAACGTTTCAACATGTTCAGCATCCATGGTTCAAAGACGGTCGTTTTCGTGCCGTTCAATACCGCGTCAGAGTTGCTAGAATTGCTTTCCCAGTTGCCAATGACGTTTTCATAGCGCGTCGCCATGTAGAAATATGCACGAGCAAAATCACCTTTAAACTCATCAATAGGCTCAAATACCGTTCCTGAATAGCCCAAAGTAGAGCTTGCTGAGCCGACTTTTGAGCCATTGCTAGATACGTAAGTGCTGTTACCCACTTCACCAAATGGCCAGTTGCTGCGCTTCGCATTCACATAGCCATCGGTTGCAAACAGGTGGTGACCATCCGAGTTCATCGGTTCAACCTTGCCACCAAACCAACTCTTAGGGAATGAGTGTTCACGGTTGTAGCAATCACCTTCCGTTTTGTATTGGCCGCATTGGTCTGTAACTTTGGTAAAGCTCACCGTATCGCTGCCAGATGGTTTTTCAGAATACATATCGAGAATGGAGCCGTCTTTCTCGTAGTAGTTGTCTAAATCCGCGTCTTTCACTAACGTCCAAATAGCCGAGTAGCCGCGCCCTGTGTGATCCTTGATGATGTTAAACAGCGCTGTTTTCAACTCAAAACCGGTTTTGCCTTCTGCGGCTTTATAGTATTCACCCACAACAGGCGGAGGTGTCGTTGAACCACCAAGAGTAAAGCTTGTGGTTTGAGATTTCGTGAATTCACCACCAGACGCTAATGTGGTTTGGCCAAACATTAAAGCGTATGAGCCACTGCCGTTACCGCAACAAATACCATCACCATAACTGTCACTGATCGTAAACTGGTAATCACCGTTCGCTAGGCACATGGTCTTTTCGTAAGTTTTCGAAGAGTCAAAACCTTGGCCTGAAAACAGAACTTGCGATTGGTTATCTTTCAGTTCCCAACTCGTTTCTGAGCCATAGCTATCGGTGTTCAATGTCAGTAACACTTCGTTGTCATTACAGCTTTCTACCGGTGGCTGAGTACCACCATTTTGGTTTGGCTGAAAGTTATCGACATAAACGACTTCAGAACCGTCAAAACCCGACTCATCATAAAAGCGTAACCCGACATTGATCGCTTTGTTTGATGATGCAGTGTAACTGTGCGTGAGTTGTTGCCACTGATTGGTTTGCTGAGGATTAGAGTAGCTGTGGTATCCATCAACCACCAAACGCGCTTTAACATTACCTTCCGTATGATAAACCGCGACAGAAAATGGGTAGGTTTTCCCTTGCTCCACATTAATGGTTTGCAAAAAGTCGGTGTTGCTTTGGGTACCTGTATTTACGATAACTTGAGCCGCAAGACCACCAGATTGGTGCGGGTCACTGGTCGGTGAGACAGCAATGCCGGAATCAATCACAGACCACTGCGTTGGTGCATTACCATTCCACTGTTCAAAGTCGCCATTAAGAACGTGACTGAACGCGAATGGAGAGCAAATAAGGGGTAATAGACAGAGGGGTTTCGTTATGGATTTCATTATAATTTTCCATTAGTTATATAAATCCACAAAAAGATAAACATAACAATTACAGATGAGTAAGCCTTAAATCACACTTTGACTTTGCATGAATGTGAATATTCTCATTATCGTGCAGCACATCTCACAAACTCCGTACTGTTTCTTTCAATTTTTAGCGGCGAATGTTCGATATAAAACAAATAAATGTAGAAAGGAAAACTGGGATTCGACGTGCAATATCGCCACCGAAGAACAAGAAAGAACAAGAAAGAACAAGAAAGAACGGCATCTTAGACAAAGAGACGAAAAAAGCCAAGCGTGCGCCTATGGGGGTCAGCAGCAACACTTGGCTTTGGATGAATGGGGAAAACTTATTGTTCGCTTTACCTCACTTTGAAGAAGCGCCCTTGTAATGATGACATCGGGATCTGGTATTGCCCGTTACTTGGTGTGATTTGTTGGTTAGTGATTAAATCCACCAGCGCTTGATTGCTGCCGACTTGCGCTTCTGTCAGCACTATGTTGCGAGCACTCTCAAAGGTATTCAAAGCAAATAAGACTTGGTCATCGCCAGATACTTTCAAGTCCACATAACTGCCATTACTTGCTACCAAGTTAGTTCGGCTGCCTTGATACAAAGCAGGATGAGCAGCACGCATCGTCATCAATGACTTAACGTAGTTTTTCAGATCAACTTGGTTGGCATCTAGGGTTGCTGTTACGCCTTCGATCTTTGCGCTGCTTCGCGCGACGTGATCATCACATACCCCACGAACCGCACACGTATTGTTGTCTTCTTTTGCGTCAAAACCATCAACTTGGTCACCGATTTCATCCCCATAATAGAGAGTGATTGGTCCGGTGTAAGCCGCTTGGAATGCAAACGCGGCTTTGTGGCGTTGCCAGTATTCAGCATCGTTCACATCCGCTAATCCACCTCGTTGCAGCAAGTCACCAAAGCGAACCAAATCGTGATTGCCAATCATCAAGTTTGGCTGAGCATGAGACGGATATTGGTTGTGTGTTTGGTAGCCATTGTCTAACCAATCCACACCACGACCGCCGACACCGCTCTCATTGACAGCCAGTGTTTCCACCACGCGATAGCGCATTGGGAAATCAAATGCCGAACACAACGCAGGTTCGTCAACCGCGCCATATGCGTCACTCGCGATTTCTGACTCGCCCTTCCAGATCTCAGCGACCATGTAACCCAGAGGATTCACTTGATCACCTTCCGCGTTGGTGTAAGTCACACTCTGTGAGGCTTCATCCACCGCTTTGCGGATTTGTGTCCATGCGTCGGTTGGGACTTGGTACGCTTGGTCTAAACGCCAACCATCAATTTTTAGCTCTTTGACCCAGTAAGTAACGACTTCTTTGTAGAAATCCAAACTTGCAGGGTAGTCGACCGGATTGCTCGAACCAGAAGGTAATAAACCCGATGGAGACGGCTTAATCAACCCTTCTTTGTGATGACCAAACACGCCATCAAAGAAAACATACAAGCCGCGTTTGTGTGCTTCATCAACTAAGGTTCTCGCCGTTTCTAAATCGCCAAAGCGAGGAGCAATCTTAAAATAGTCCGTGGCAAAGTAGCCCGTTGCATCCAAACGATCAGCCCAATGATCCTGCCCATCAATGGCTTCCGATTCAAAAACTGGCGTCAACCAAATTGCATTCATGCCCAAGTCTTGGATGTAATCGAGCGAATCGATAATCCCTTGAAGATCACCGTTATGATGGCTAGTGCCGTAACCTGTGCCATGGCCGATAGTCGAATCGCCATCAACAAAGCTCTCAACCATGATTTGATAGGTGCGAAGTTGGTTGCTTTGCTCCATTACATTCGCTTGGCAAGCATAACTTGCATCAGGAAGTGGCGTGCTGCCATTATCGCTTCCACCAGAGGAATTACACGCGGATAAAACACCAACCACACTCAAGGCTAAAAGCGATTGGCCAAATAGTTTTTTATATCGTACGTTGCGCATTTAACTCTCCCAAATAAAATTAACCCCAACATGTTTCCCATGCAGGGGTTAATAAATAAAAATAAATTTCAAATAACTGAATGGAATATTATTGGCACTTATTTACCATTACGTGAAGTGGCTTAACTTTTCCTTCAAATTGAAGGCTCCAAACGTATTTTCCATCTTCTTTAATATCAACCGAAGTATCTGTGCCGTAACCACCAAATGTTAATGGCGTTAATTCACCGACATTCATTCGATTACCTTTCGCGGTAAATTGTGGGAACCACAACTCAGTCGCGTACTGCATTTTGTAAGAGCCTGCTTTTTCTTGCGTCACAACTTGATAGAAGTTATTGCCTTTGTAAGTGTATTTACGTTGAGGTACATGCTTCCAATCTGAATCAGCAAACGTACCGACAACAAACAGAGGTTTAGAAATTGGGCCTTTCGCCGTGCTACCTGGGTTGTCACAAGCCGCCATGAAAGCAACGACTTCGTCTTGAGACAGATTAACAATAGGTTCAGCAGCACCTTCTGGTTCTGCTGTCGATTGACAACCAGCAAGAGCAACAAGTAAGGCAGCAGCAAGTGAAGTTTTCATCATGTTCATTTTCACGTTAATTCCTTTTTAATATTCCAAAGTAAATACAAACTCACCAATCTGAATAAAGTTAATATTTAAAAAGAACAAAATACCAAACTAGCGATAAAGAATATTATTCTCTATCTTGCTGAGCCAGATTACTTTGAGAGGTTTAATTATTTCCTAATCGATGACGAGTAAGGTTAGGAACACATGTTAATTATTGATCTGTTAAATATGAAAAACAAAGTAAAACAAATAAATTTGTGAATAAGCTAACTATATGTAGGGGTGAGTTTTATCGTTCTAAAGGAAATTAAAAAAGGCCAGCAAGTTGCTGGCCTTTTTTATTCGTTTATTTGGTATTTACCGCTTTAACAAATACAGTTTGTGCACCTTCGATGCCCAATTCTTTTGCCTCATCGAGAAGCGTCAGAGCTTTCGGAATATCATCCGCTTCGACGGCTGCTTTGATGGCATTATGGTAGTAACTGGTTAAGTCTGTACCTTGCGGGATATTGTCGTTTTTCGCGACAATCTTAGTATTCACGATATCATTCGCGGATACTGAAAAACGGAACTGACCGAGTGGGCTGTGTTTTGCTTGAGGATCTGCAATATCTGGCGGCTGAGTGTGATTTGCCAGAGCGAAGGCTTTTGCAGGGTGAAGAACTTCTGAGCTTCCTTTGAGATCAGAAGAAGTCGTGTAAACCAAAACATGCAAGTCGTTACCTGTCATGTCAGGAATCACATTCATTTCAAGTACGAATTTATCGTTATCCAACAGTTTTGCTGGCTCGTACTTAAACTTTGAGAAATCTGCTTGATAAATAGTTTCGCCAGCCGTGTTCATAACAACGACATTAGGTGCGTAAAACTCTAGATTTTTGTTTACGAATGTTTCTAGTTTGATATCTAGACTGCCACGATTACCTGGTAACGCGAACGCTGCAATTGCGCCAGCGCTATTACCATCTAACAGCATTTGGCTTTTGTCAGTCAAAGCGAACTCAGTAACCACAGGCACATCAATTGGTACCCATTGAATGTCGCCCGATTGCGTGATCACTTGTTGCTGACCTTTCGGGCTCATATCGACTTGTTCTACAGAAGTACAACCTGTAGCCAACATTCCCAACAGTACGGGAGCAAGCCATTTTTTCATTACCGTCTACCTCGACTCATTATTGTTTTTTGAAATAAATACAGCCAGATAAGGTTCTGGCTGTATCATTCTAGGACAATTTAGGACTTAGTGGCTAGATGATTACCACCAAGCTTCAGCTTGTACACCGAACTGGAATGTATCGTCAGAACGACCGTTGTCGAATGTGTTCGAGTTGTCGTCTTTATCCGCTGTTAGGTAAGAAGCGTATAGACGAATTTCAGGACGAGCCCAGAAGCTAGAGCCAGCAGACCATGCTTGAGCAACTGTTAGCTTACCGTATTTGTTCTCTGCACCGTCGTTATCATCGATAGCGTAACCTGCTTCGAAGATAGTTTTGTGGTTGTCATCCCATTTGTACATTGGACGAACAACAGCAGACATTGCTTCCCATTTATCTTGGCCGTCCCACATGTCTTCACCTACACCGTAAACAAGTTGGTGACCAAGTTCCCAGCTATCACCCATACCGATTACACCCCAGTTGATTAGGCGGTAACCAGATGCGCCACTGTTTGCTTCTGCACCGTACCAGCTACCGTCACCGTAAAACGCCATTGTTTTAGAGTAACCTTCAGTACCGTATTGAATTACAGTTTTGTTGAAGCCTGAATCTAGACCTTGAGTCAATTCAGCTGTGAACATTACGCCATCTTTCGCATCTTTAGTGCTGTTTGGCGCAGCATCAGTTTCGTTAACTAGCGCGTAGTTTAGACCTAGTTCTAGAGAACCGTTATCCCATACTTGAAGACCCGCGTAACGCGCATCAAGTGTATTTACGTTTGCATCGCCGCCATCGTTACCTGGGTCAGCGATGTCAGAACGGTCGTTACGAACCCATGCTAGAGATAGTTTACCTGGACCAGCTTCGATGTTTTCGATACCAGCACCTGCGCCAGAGATGTTCCAGTAGTAGAAGTCAGAGATATGGATGTCGTGACGTTGGTAGTAACGCTTACCTGCCCATAGAGTCGCTTCTGGAGCGAAATCCAGAACACCTTTAGCTTGAACGTTGAACTGACGTAGTGCGAATTGTGCATCATCAACACATTTAACATCGCCAGCGCCGTCAAGACCACAGTTAGCAGAAGTGCTTTCCCAGTCGTTTGAACCGTTAGAAGTCATTGCAAACATAGAGTCAACGTAGAACGTTTTACCGTTGTTGTTGTAAACTTCTTTACCTAGTTGAACTTCACCGTATACATCGCCTTCGTTACCTAGACGACCGATTTTGTTCTTTTCAAATGTTACTTGTTGGCCACCGTCAGCGCTAACGCCAACACCAGCACGCATATAACCATGGAAATCCACTGCGAACGCAGAACCAGCAGCTAAAGTTGCAGCAACAGCCGCTGCAATTGCACTTACTTTTTTCATTCTTAACTCCATTAAGGGTATTTATAATTCTGTCTTCCCTGCTCGCTCTTTTTGGTGAATATAGGCAGTAAAAACGCACCAAAAGAAAGAGAGGTAAGATGGGAACAAGTCCCCGTTTGTTTCAACAGTCTTAAGATTACCCAAGGAGTACAAGGATGACGTCCTCCACCCCAAACTAATTTAGGGGGGATGAGAAGGGATGAGAAAATATACCGAATGGTGTTTTTTCGAGTCAGATCACCAATCTAGGGAGGAATTAGTAAGTTTCTTCAGTTTATGGCCGCTACAAAGTGATAGCCATTTCATATTTTTGTCAAAAATAGGTCGTAGAAAGTAATTTAATTACAGTGATAATTTTCGATATAAGGTGGTTGACCTTAGTAAGACAAAGTTTTTTACTTATAGTTTCTTAAAGGTAGCAATAAAATTAAAAAAAGATTCGCTGATGACACAACTTCACTCTCGCCCATACCCACTCGGCGCAACCGTAAATAAAGAAGGTTGTAACTTCTCTATTCATGCTCCGAGTAGTAAAGACATTCAACTTGCGCTATTTGCGAAAGACGGTAGCTACAAGCTTCACGACTTACCAGGCGAATATGCAGGCATTCGCCATACTTTTATCCCTGACATCAAACCGGGGCAAAAGTATGGCTATGTGGTGACGCACAAAGACGAACCTTTGCTGATCTCCGATCCTTATGCAAAGTCGATTGATAAAGCCCTTCACTACCAGCCTCCATTTTCTCCTGCAAAAAGCTTCGATATGCCAAAGTGTGTCGTCCTAGAAGACAACTTTGATTGGCAAGATACAGAACATCCTCGCATACCACGAGAAGAGATGGTGTTGTTTGAAACTCATGTTAAAGGGCTCACTCAGCAGAACCCTGAAGTTCCAAGCGATACAAAAGGCCGTTATTTAGGTTTGTCTTCACCTGAAATGTTGGCGTTCTACAAACAGCAAAACATCAATACGTTGCAATTGCTACCTGTCGCAGCGTGTATGCATGAACCGCATTTGCTAAAGATGGATAAAGTGAACTATTGGGGTTACAACCCATACTTGTTCATGGTGCCGGACCCTCGCTATGCAGAAAAAGACGCGGTAACCGAGCTCAAAACCACCATCCGCGAGCTGCATAAACACGGCATCGAAGTGATTCTTGATGTGGTGTATAACCACACGGCGGAAGGCGGTGAAGGCTCAACGATCTTCAACCTAAAAGCACTCGATTCACGTTTCTACATCAAACATGGTCAGAACTTCGCGAACTTTACTGGTTGTGGCAACACAGTCGACTTAACTTACCAGCCAGCTCTGAATCTCGTTATGGATACGCTGCGATACTGGGTGAGCGAATTTAAAGTTGATGGTTTCCGTTTTGACTTGGCAGCAACGCTAGGTCGCCAAGGCGACGACTACAATCCAGAAGCAGCGTTTTTTAAAGCGGTCGCACAAGACCCAATTCTTCGCGAAACCAAGCTGATCGCTGAACCTTGGGATATCGGTCCTAACGGTTACCAAGTGGGTAACTTCCCCTTCGGTTGGAACGAGTGTAACGATAAACTGCGCGACATCTCCCGCAGCTTCTGGCGTGGTGACCAAGGCTACCTAAAAGAATTTGCGACTCGTTTGATGGGCTCTCGTGATATATACAGCGCAGCAAACTGGCCTTACAAACTCACGGTCAACTACATCACATATCACGATGGTTTCACCTTGCAAGATTTGGTGTCTTACAAACAGAAGCACAATGAAGCGAACGGTGAAGAAAACCGCGACGGCCACGGCGATAACCGCTCTGAAAACTATGGCGTGGAAGGCGAAACCGAAAACCTGATGATCATCGCCACGCGTGAAAAACAAAAGCGCAACTTAATGGCGAGCTTGTTGTTTGCGTTTGGTATCCCTCACATCCTAACCGCGGATGTGTTGTCGCACACGCAAGGCGGTAACAACAATGCCTACTGTCAGGATAACGAAACCAGCTGGCTAGATTGGTCGAGCACAGAACGCAAACAGCACTTCAAAGTGTGGATGTCACAAATGGTCGCTAATCGTAATCAGTATATGGTGCCATTCATTCGAGCGTTCAGTGGTGAGAATCGCAATAACAACCGTATCTTCTGGCGTCGTATTGATGGCAGCTTAATGGAGCACGACGATTGGAATCGTTTGAGCTCTGTAGCGCTGCATTTAGGCATCGGCAAGGAAGGGCAGGAGTTGGTTTACCTGATCAACCAAACCAACGCGCCTGCGCGATTTAAGCTACCAAATGAGCGTGGTCAAGAGTGGGTGACCGTGTGTGATACCAATGTGCGTAATCTCAATCCTGGTCATGCGGAAGGCGAAGTGCTGCTTTCTCCTACGTCGATGGCAATTCTGCATTATCAGCCAGAGTAAGAACCTTACCTGACAAAAGCGAAGCGTATTCCCACAAGAACTGACAAGCCCAGCCATGCGCTGGGTTTGTTTTATCAACGTTTCGGATACATAAACAGCAATCAGATCAAATAGCACACCATACGCATTGATGCACAAGTGAAACTAATCTAATATTGTTAGCCAAATCACATTTATAATATATACAACGTTATTTGGCATATGGCTTTACCTAAATTCTTAATCCGCATTCTGCGGCCTTACCTGCTATTACTCGCAGGCTTCATGGTCTATCTGGCTTACGCTCAGTTAGTCGATTCCGAGTCGATGGTCTATCGGCAATCACAGACCAATATCATCACTGCAGAACGGCTGATACACTCCCAAATCGAAGCGGCTTTCAGCAAATTCTATCTTCTAGAAACCGCATTAAAAGCAAGTAAACAAGACCTCAATGATCCTGACTTCCGTGAACTAAGCCAAGGCATCATCGACTATTCTCCGCAATACTCCAATATCCTCTATACCAAATCCAACAACAGCATCGCTTATGGCCTATCTGGTCAAATAAAACAACCAGACACCAGCGCAATTCAATGGCACAAACTGGATACTGTCAGCGATAAATTCTCTATCTCTTCGCTGTACCAAAACCCACAGCAACGCTGGGTATTCGCCATCAAGCACGCCAACCCAAATCTGAAATACCAACTTTGGCTTGAGTTCGATCTTCTTCATACCACTCAACAATTGCGTGGTCTGAAAACATTGAATAAAGGTTATGTGTTTGTCGTAGACAGAGATACAGAACGCTTGGTATTCCATCCAGATCCAAGCCGCATCGGTGACTATTCAGTGAGTTATCATGGCGGTATCAGCGATAAAGTCGCATCGGGCTTACTGTTTGGTAAGCACGAATACTATTACCAAGATAACTTCAAAATTTCGGTCTTCGATGCAGACAACGGCTTAAACTGGGTGTTTGTCGCAGGGACAGACCGTGCCGACATCCTCAACAGCAGTTATCCGTTCACGCTAACCGCCGGTGTCATTGCCTCTCTACTCGCACTCGCCATCGGAATCAACTACCTCACTTACCAACTGCATTTGTCTTTAGCCAGCCTAAATGGCACGGAGAGCGTTGGTGAGTTCAAAACCCAGCTCAAGCATGTCTTGGATCGTTTTTGCTACCATAGAGGCATACAGTTCTGTGTCTACGACAGCTTGAATTACAGCTTCTACACGCTCGATTATCATGGCAATAAAAAACTGGTGTTAACCAACGCGGAACTCGCAGCGCGTTTTTCTCATAGCGCGCTGACTTACCGAGCGAAGAAGTACGGCGACGAGCTGACGAAAAAGCTCAAGATCAACAGTAACCACTACTGCATTCCATTGTTTGATGGACGAGAGCTGCTTGGTGTGACTTATGTCAGTTGTCGATTCCCGACCTACAAATGCGTGCTGAGCTTGATTCAAAACTACGCCCAAGTTGCGTTGGCAAACCTGAAATTACATGACCGTTTGCGCCATCAAGATCCAATGACGCAACTGGAAAACAAAGCGTGCTTAGCCGCGAAAGTATCGAGAGAGCTTCATTCAGAGAACCGTTTTATTGCGATGGTCGATATTGATAACTTCAAATACATCAACGATAAATTCGGCCACCCTGTCGGTGATTTAGTCATCCAAAAGACCGCAGAAGTGATGCGCGACTGTTTCCCTAAACCAAAAGGGATTTGTTTAGCGCGCTATGGTGGTGAAGAGTTCGCAATTGTGTTCCAAGCCAATGACGAATTCGATGCCAAACACCAGCTGGATAATTTCCTAACCGCGCTGCAAAGAAGCCATCTCACATTGGGTTGTGGCGATGTGCGATTTACGGCAAGTGTTGGGTTTACGCCAGTAGAAATCAGCTATCACCATGTAGTGGAGCAAGCTGACAAAGCACTTTATCAAGCAAAAAGATTGGGCAAGAATCGCGTCTGCCACCTCAAAGCTGCATAGCGAATTTCTTACGAAAAACGACAAAGCCAGAACAGAAATAGTTCTGGCTTTTTTTATATTTATTACAGTCAGTTAAATCAAAAAAATCTGACACTCCCCTTCCCTCTTTCCCGTCTTTTAACCGACTCAAGTTCTTCCCCCAAAGACCCTCTCGTTAATCAGTTCTGAACAGGTGTTTATTTTTCTTTGATTTAACTTAACGGCTCTCATCAATAACCTTAAATGCATCAGGGGATTGCACGAAGCCAATTGAAAATGAAAGAACTGGACGATTACGTAGAGCAGATAAATTTAGACCTGACTAACGAGATGTTAGAAGAACTAGGTTGGATCAGCGACAACGTTCATCAGATTCTGTACTGGTCTATTGCCACCATCCTATTTGTTGTATTGATTTGGGGTATTTTCTCATGAAGGCAGCCAATCCATCTTTTGGTCTGGTCTATTTGGTTGGCGCAGGCACAGGCGATGCATCACTGCTTACCATCAAAGCATTTCGTCTACTCAATCGCGTTGATGTTGTGCTCTATGACCATCTGGTTTCGGAAGAAGTCTTGGATGTCATTCCACGAAAAACCCTAAAGATCTGCGTGGGTAAACACTACGGTAAGTGTTCGCAAACTCAGGCAGAAATCAACGAAATGATGAAGGGCTACGCAATCACCGGTCTCACGGTATGTCGCTTAAAAGCGGGCGATCCGTTTGTATTTGGTCGAGGTGGTGAGGAAGCGACCTATTTAACACAGCAAGGTATCAACTATGAGGTTGTACCGGGTGTAACTGCGGCACTTGGATGCTGCGCTTACGCGGGGATACCGGTCACTCATAGACAAGTTTCGAGGGGTGTCACCTTGGTAACGGGTCGAAACTGTAATGATGCCAGCGAACCAAATTGGAGCGCACTTGCCGCCATCGACCACACTCTTATTTTCTACATGGGGCTGCACAAAGCGGAAGCGATCGCAGACAACCTTATTGCACACGGTCTCGCGCCAGATACACCTTGCGCCATCGTCAGCAATGGAACACGAGAAAATCAAAATAAGATCGTCACTACCTTAGCCGGACTGTATGAAACCTGCAAAACGCAAAATCCACCACTGCCAGCAATCATAGTGGTGGGAGACGTGGTTTCCCTTTCGGAGTCACTGGAGTGGTTTGAGTCCACCGCCGAGCCCTGTTTAGAACGCACGATTCATTAGTTTTTGAAAATAACGAGATAGAACAATGCCTAAGTTTTTAACTACTCAGCAAATGGGTTCGGCGATCGAGGCGTTACGTCAGAGCTATAAAGTGATGGCGCCCGTCTATGAAGAATACGCGGGTCGTTTTGCCCATACCCCGAATTTGGATTACCAAGAATTGGAACGTTACGACCAACTGGAGTGGAAAGAGAAAAGCCACTTTTCACCCAAAGAAATCGTCTTTCCCATCACGGAAACTCTGTTTTGGTTTAACGCCGACGAATTACGAGAATCTAGCGTTGATGCACGTCCTGTGTTTCTGTTTCTCAGAGCTTGTGACATCAATGCGCTCAAAAGCCTTGATTACATGTTTTTAGAAAATGGCGACCACGAGGACTTCTATTACAAGCGTCTTCGCCAAAAACTCAAGCTTGTACTGATTGAATGCCGCGAAAGTTTTGAAAACTGCTTTTGTGTCTCTATGGGCACCAACAAAACTGATAACTTCGCCGCTTCAGTTCAATTTAGTGAGCACGGCGCGATTGTCACCATTAAAGATCCAGAGTTGACGCCTTATTTTTCACAAGGCAAAGACGTTGAGCACAGCGTCAGCTTCGTCAAGTCCAACCCCGTCAAAGTCCGTACGCCAGATTCGGTTTGCGATGATCCGGCGAAAGTACGCGAAGTATTACTCAGCCATCCGGTGTGGTCAGAATACGATTCACGCTGCATTGGCTGTGGTCGCTGCACTTCTTCATGCCCGACTTGCGCCTGCTTCAACGTGTTTGATGTGGTTTATAACCAAGAAGCCAAAGTGGGTGAACGTCGCCGCCAACACGCCAGTTGCATGATTGATGGCTTCTCGGATATGGCAGGCGGTCACAGCTTCCGCCATAAAACTGGAGAGCGTTTACGTTATCGCGCCTTGCACAAGGTCAATGACTTTAAATCTCGCCAAGGCGAACACCACATGTGTGTCGGATGCGGACGCTGCGACGACCGATGCCCTCACTACATCTCATTTAGCAACATCATCAACAAGATGACATCGATTGTAGAGGAGGCGCTCTAATGTGCGATTGTGAAAACAAAATGCTGCCGCAAAGCTACCCGATTATTCATATCGAAAAGCACACAGAACTGGAATGGAATTTTCGCGTTGCGTGCGACTTTCCGGTGCACTATGGACAATTTGTCGAAGTGGGTTTATCCCTTGTAGGCGAAGCCCCCATTTCCGTCTCCGATTACGGCTTAGGTTACGTGGATTTGTTGATACGTAATGTCGGCAAGGTAACTAGCGAGCTGTTCCAATTAAACGCCAGTGATCGCGTGATGATGCGCGGCGCAATGGGCAACGGCTACCCGATGGAAGCATACCAAGATAAACACCTCATTGTGGTCGCGGGCGGCACTGGCGTTGCTCCGGTTAAAGGGCTGATTAACTACTTTCACAACAACCCAAGTGATGTGAAGAAGATGTCTTTGATCCTCGGATTCAAAAACCAAGATGCCGTGTTGTACAAAAACGACTTGCTGAATTGGTCTTACTCCAATCACGTCATCACCACCTTGGATGACGGTGGCGACGAACACTTCTATGAGAGCGGTCTGGTCACCGAGCACATCAGCAAGCTTGACCTCTCTGACAAAGAGAACATCCGCGTCATCGTAGTGGGCCCACCGATCATGATTAAGTTTGTCGTGCAGGACTTCTTGTCCAGAGGTATTCAAGAAGACCAGATTTGGGTCGACTACGAACGCAGAATGGCCTGCTCAGTTGGTAAATGCGGTCACTGCCGAATTGGCGACAAATACGTGTGCTTGGATGGTCCAGTTTTCCGTTATGACCACGCCAGAACCATGATCGATTAGGAGGGAATCACAATGACGATGGACGTAGATATCATCAAAATGCGCGCCAATGGCGATTACCGCCTATCGAAAGTGCGTGGCGAGTGCATGATCAGCGTGCGCATTCCGGGTGGCATTATGCCCGCATACTTACTCGGTGCTGCGCAAGAGATCGCCGAAAAATGGGGCAATGGTGTCATTCACCTCACCACACGACAAAAACTGGCGATGCCCGGCATTCGTTATGAAGACATTCCAGAGGTCAACAAAGCGCTTGAACCCTTCATTCAAGACATCACCGTCGATACGTGCGGCATTGATGTCGAAGACACGCAAGCAGGTTATCAGTCGATTGGTGGGCGTAATATTGTCGCGTGTCAGGGCAGTCGAATCTGCCAGAAAGCCAATACCGATACCACTGGTTTAGCGCAGCGAATGGAGCGTCACGTTTACCCTAGCAAATACCATTTAAAAATGGTCATGGCTGGCTGTCCGAACGATTGTGCCAAAGCCAATATGGCGGATTTTGGCATCTTAGGTATCGCCAAGATTAATTTCGAAAGCCATCGCTGTATTGGTTGCGGCGCCTGCGTCAAAGCTTGTGCGCACCACGCTGTAGATTGCTTGTCACTCAAAGACGGCAAAGCGGTGAAGGAAGAAAGCAAATGCATTGGCTGCGGCGAATGTGTACTTGCTTGTCCGACACTGGCTTGGCGTCGAGATCCAAAACAATTCTATATGGTCAAGCTGGGCGGTCGAACTTCGAAGAAGACCCCTCGCGTTGGCAAGATGTTCCTCAATTGGGTAACGGAAGACGTCCTACACCCTGTCATCGACAATCTGTTCGAATTTGAAAAAGAGATGTTGGGCGGTAAGCCGATTTACCTCCACATGGGACATCTGATTGATAAAGGCGGCTACTTGCGTTTTAGAGAGCGCGTCTTAGATGGCGTTAGCCTAAATCCGGAAGCCAAAGTCGCCGAACGTATGTATTGGGCAGAAGATGAATACGTAGCGAACATGCACGTGAAATAGGCATAGTATGAACAAACTAGAAGAAATGTTTAAAGAGGCGTTAGCCCCAGCAGGTATCACCATCAATGGTTCTAAACCGTGGGATATCCAAGTGTTTAACCCAAAAGTGTATGAGCTTGTGATGCAGTCAGGCTCCTTGGGTTTAGGGGAAGCGTACATGTCCAAGATGTGGGATTGCAGCCGCTTGGATCAGTTCTTTGAGCGCGTACTTTTAAACGATATTGAAGGCAAATTAGGACTGGCTGAAAAGCTCAAGTTCGCCTCTTCCGCTGCGAAGTTAAAACTGAAAAGCTGGGTTAACCCACAAAGCATTGAACGTTGTAAATTCGATGTACCGCACCACTACGACATCGGCAATAAGCTTTACCAAAAAATGCTCGACTCGCACATGACCTATACCTGTGGATACTGGAATCGAGCAGCAACGCTGGACGAAGCGCAAGAACATAAAATGGATTTGATTTGTCGTAAGCTCGATCTGCAACCGGGGATGCGTATTCTCGATATTGGCTGTGGTTGGGGCAGCTTTATGATTTACGCTGCGAAGAAGTATGGTGTGATTTGCGATGGCCTGACTCTATCGAAAGAGCAGAAGAAGCTCGGCAGCAAACTGGCGATAGAAAATGGCGTAGTCGCGAACTTCATTTTGAAGGACTACCGCGAGTTCAAACCCACCGTACAGTACGATCGCATCTTTTCTATCGGTATGATTGAACACGTGGGACCGAAGAACTACGCGGAATACTTCGAGTGCGCAGAACGCTTCATGAAAGACGATGGCGTGTTCTTGTTACACACCATTGGCTCACACCACAGCACTACCGCATCGGACCCGTGGATCTCGAAATACATCTTCCCAAATGGCGTCATTCCATCAATGAAGAACCTCGCAGAAGCGATGGAAGATCGATTCAATATCGAAGATGTGCACAACTTCGGTGAAGACTACGACAAAACCCTGATGTGCTGGTTCTCTAACTTCCAACACTCATGGAATCAGATCAAAGGCGATTACAGTGAAGATTTCTACCGTATGTGGAAATACTACTTACTCAGCTGTGCTGGCGCCTTCCGCTCACGAGACTTGAGCTTATGGCAGCTCGCTCTAACTAAGATTGGTCGCCGCCGACCACTGACCGTACGTTCCATGTAAGCAATCTGCCTCCAGATTGTGTTTTGAGCACCTTCGTTTGGCTCCTAGCCAGAATGGGCGGTTTCATTCTGGCTTTTTTTACTGCTTTCTATTTCCTTCCAAAGCACTAAACAACCCATCCAGGGGGCATTTAGTACGACCTTACTCGTAAAAACTAATACTTAGTAACGCCCAGTATTACTTTTAGTCTTGCACGCTATGACTTGTTTTACATTGATGGTGACGTTCGTTCGACTCAGGCAATCTTCCTCTCAACCAAGGCTCATCCCGATAACCAAAACCAGAGCCAAAATACTATTTTTGAGAGTCACCATTATGAAAACCATCAAATCAATCATCATTGCACTGCTATTTACGTCTACACTTTCTGGCTGCGTTTCCACTCCAAGCCACTATCGCTTGGCTCCCAACGTTCGCCCTACTTTGATGAATGCCAATATCAACGTTCAACCACTGGTAAACACGGCGGTCTCTGTTGGTAAAGTCGTACTGCCTTATGCGATTTCAGCGGGACATGCTTACGTTAGTACGCCTTACTTCCTATTGCGATAAACCCACCGAACTCATTCAGTCACACCAAAAAAACAAAGCCGATGCTTATCAGTGCATCGGCTTTTTTCATTCTGGCATCACTTTGAAAAGTATCTCAAACGCCCTTAAATGTTGTAGTCGTAAAGCCTAAACCGCCAAATAACCACCATCTGCATTAAAATATGCACCGTTGATAAAGGTCGCTCGGTCAGAAGCTAGAAACGCGACAAGCTCGCTTATTTCTCTTGGTTGTCCAACTCTACCAACTGGATGTGATTCTATCGTTTTTCTTGCTCTTTCTTGGTCTGCATCTTTCTCTATCATTGATGTAGCAATAACCCCTGGAGCAACTATATTTATCCTGATTTTTTCTGCATAATCGACGGCATACGCCTTGGTTAATCCGACAACAGCATGCTTGGAAGTCACATAAGGTGCGCTGTTTCGCACAGCTATTTTTCCTGCTATCGATGCGGTATTTATGATAACCGGATTTGAATGATTGATACTCAAGAAATGAGCAACCTGAGCATTCATCGCTAGCGCAACCCCACGCACGTTAACTTCATAAACCTTATCAGCAATGGTCATGTCTTGCTCAGCGGCAGGGGTTGAGGTGTCTCCTATAATGCCTGCGTTGTTAAAACAGATATCAAGGCCACCAAACTCCTCTACCGCGGTCTCGATTAACAATGAGTGTGCATTTGGTTCGGTTACATCCGAAAGTTGAAAAGTACAGTTGGGGTTCGAACGGCTGATCTCCAAAATACCTTCTGATGGGGAAATATCACCAGCAACCACCTTGGCTCCCTCTTCAAGAAATAGCTTCACCGTCTCTAATCCAATACCTGATGCAGCCCCGGTGATAATAGCAATTTTATTACTCAACAACATATGCAATTCCTCTAATCCAGTAGATGTTTGAACTTGTTGCGCCCAAATAAATAACAACTCGCTAACAATAGAGTATTTACTCACACCAAAGTAAACAAAGTGGATGAGAGGCGATTTCAATATGCCAATTGAAACCAATCAGAGAGAAGAGTATGGACTCAGAGCCTATTCGCAAGGCGGCGCTAGGTGAATCAAAGCCAATCCACCCAGTGACGTCTCGCGGTATTTCTTGTTCATATCTTTGCCCGTTTGATACATGGTTTCAATCACCTTATCCAACGATATCAAACATTTACTATTACGCTTTAATGCCATACGAGAAGCATTGATCGCTTTCATTGCACCCATCGCATTACGCTCAATACACGGTACTTGCACTAAGCCACCAATTGGATCACAAGTCATGCCTAGTGAGTGCTCCATGGCGATCTCGGCCGCAATACAAATTTGCTCATTGCTGCCACCACGCAGTGCCGTCAAGCCAGCTGCCGCCATGGAAGAAGACACGCCAACTTCGCCCTGACAACCTACTTCGGCACCCGAAATAGACGCATTAGTTTTGTACAAAATGCCAATCGCACCGGACACAGCAAGGAAGTCTTTAAGCTGTTTAGTATCAAGCTCTTTGATGAAGCGATGGTAGTACATCAATACCGCCGGAATCACACCCGCCGCACCATTAGTTGGCGACGTTACGACTTGTCCACCAGCCGCGTTTTCTTCACTCACAGCAAAAGCAAACAGGTTAATCCAATCCATGATTTCCATTGGATCGTTTTCGATTGCTGCATTTGCTTCAAGCTTCTTCAGCAAGTTAGGCGCACGGCGGGTCACGTTCAAGCCGCCATCCAAGATACCTTCTGTCTCGAAACCACGCTCCATGCAACGCGTCATCACACGCCAGATCTGTTCTGCGCGTTGATTAATGGCTTCCATATCCTGAAACGCTTGTTCGTTTTTCAGAATCATGCCGCCGAGGCTCATGCCGTTCTTCTCAGCCTGTGCCAACATTTCGTCTGCACTGGAGAATGGGAACTCAACTTCTACGGGTGTAGTCGCACTGCCATTTTGCAATTCATCCGCCGTTGCGATGAAACCACCACCGATAGAGTAGTAAGTTTCAAACCCAACCTGATTGCCATGCGCATCTAGCGCAGTAATCGTCATGCCATTTTCATGCAGAGGAAGGTTCTCTTCATGGAACAACATGTCCGTTTTGTAGTTGAATTCGATTTCATGACGGCCATCGACAGACATCATGCCCTCTTCAATCGCCTTGCGCATCGCTTTGTTCGCAGAAGCGATTTTGATGGTATCTGGTTTGTTACCCAACAGACCCAAAATCGTTGCACGGTCAGTATGGTGACCAATCCCCGTTAACGAGAGTGAACCGTATAAATCGACTTGAATACGAACCACTTTTGCCAAGTTCGATTCAATCAAACGAGTGAAGTGGTAACCCGCGATCATTGGACCATTGGTGTGAGAGCTAGAAGGGCCCACACCAATCTTGTAAATATCAAAGATGGACAGCATAAACTTACCTATTACGACAATGCAGCATAAAGCCAATCAGGGAGAACCATACAAGCGGCGATGGTCGCCACAGCGAACACCAATAGCCCGTAATGGCTTGCGGTTGGCTTTGCAAAAAGATGTTTTTGATTATTGATAAAGATTTGTTGCTCGGCAGTCACAGCGCCCCAACGACGGCTCACTAACACACCAAACAAAAGGAAGACGAACGTACCAATTGGCGCGAACCACGGCCAAGCCACGTCGAGATACATCGCAGTAAACACCGCAATCACACTCATGATACTACCAACGATCACGCCTTTCTCATTGGCTTTCGCCCAGAATAAGCCAAGCACGAATGAACCCAAACGGATACCAACGAAGATAGAAGTCAGGCTAGCGATGGTTTTGAGTACCGATTCATTCGATACCGCCAGAAGAGCTGGCACTACCACCATGGCCGCAGCAAGCAAACTCATCTTTCTTGCGACTTTTTCGTAGTGCTCATCATCGGCACTTTTGCGAACGAAACGCTTGTAGATATCGAACGTCGCGACGGTCGCCATTGAGTTGTAGGTCGAATCCAAGGTCGACATTGCGGCCGCTGCCAATGCGGAAATGATCAAACCAACGACGATTGGGTTAGTGTGGTTGAAGACGAAATCCAAAATCACTTCGTTGCTGTTTTCAAACGATTGATCTTGATAGAAAACACTCAAAAGAACACCGAGTACCGCGAAGAACAAGTACACGAAAAACGCACCGTAACCACACAACAGCATCGACTTCTGCGCCGTCTTTTCACATCTCGTCGCTAACGTGCGTTGGATGATCAATTGGTTGGTGCCGTACACACTCAAATGCAAAAAGCTCACGGCAACCACGCCAGCCCAGAGTGTGGTATCCACGCCCAAATCAAAGTCTAAGTTGATGATATTCAAGTGATCACGAGAAAGGTAATCTGCCGCATTAATCTCTGTCATTAGAATGGCAAAGATAGCGATGCTGCCCGCAACCAATACTGCAGATTGCAACATATCGGTCCAGATAACCGTTGAAATCCCGCCCGCATAGGTATAGCAAGCGGTAAAAATACTAATGTAGATAATGGCTTCAGAAATACTGATAGGCAGAACTTGCACTAAGATCAGCGCCACGGCATACAAAATCACACCCGCAGAGATACATTGAACCACAATAAACACAATCGAGTTGATGGTTCTTGCATACACCCCAAAGCGGTGCTCAAGGTATTCATAAATCGAAGTCAGACCCAGCTTATAAAAAACAGGCACAAAGAAAATAACAGTGAAAAAGATAACGATGGGATAGTTAAGGTGAATACTCATCGCTTCCATGCCAGAGCTATAAACCCAACCAGGCATCCCTACAAACGTCATCGCACTAATGTAAGTCGCAAGTATCGAGACACCTGCCGTAAACCAGCCAAATTGCTTTCCACCCGTGGAAAAGTCGCCACCATTGCTGTAGCGCTTATTCACTAAATAGCTGATTAGTATGGTAATTACTACATATAACGCAATCACCACAAAACTTGAGTACGTAACCATTTTAAGGTTTTCCTAATTCTGGGTAGCTAATTATTATGCCCAGATATTACTGTAAAAAGGCATTTTTAAACGACAATCCCACTGTAAGTGTGATTATTATCACCAATATAGGCGAAAATGTATTCAAAATCGCCAAAAACGCCGATTAGTGAGATCCTTGTCACTAAAACTCACAAAATGGGTACGCATTCATTTTAAAATTGATTTTGATCACGGATCTAATAACCTTAAAAAAACTATGATTCACCCCGACACGAAATCGAAGATGATCCAAATAAGATCGTGTTCATTAAGTTTGAATAGCAACAAATCCTAAGTGAAATAGAGGTTTATCGGTCATGAATGCCAAAAGACACATGAGCGAAGTTCCTATGATTCAAAGGGTAGCGGCCTATCTAGCAATACTGGTTGGTTACTTTTTCTATTGTTATAACTTTGTAATTATTGACTACGTACGCCCATACATCGTTGAAGCGTATGATGGTATTAGCCTGTCAGACACTGCCCAGTTCTATACATGGCAGTCGGTTGGTGCACTTATCGGTGCATTGAGCTGTGCTTGGTTCGCAACAAAATTTGGTAAGAAATCCACTCTTATTACCATCACAGCCCTAAACGGTGGCGCAACGATCATCAATATGATGTTCACCGACTACACAACATGGGCAGCAATGCGTTTCATCATTGGTTTGTCACTGGGTGGTTACTTCACCGTGGCAGTAAGCCTAATGATCGGCCTATTTACGCCAACGGTACGTGGTAAGTTGACGGCATTCGCGTCTTCTATGTTCTCTGTAGCACTGATGGTAATGGGTGCGTATGCAGCATTTATTGCAAGCATCGATGCACCATGGGAAAGCCTAATGCTTGTAGGTGGTATCCCACCATTGGCAGCCGCTGTGGTCATGATCTTTGTACTACCTAGCGACAGCAAAGTGATCGCTTACGGTGAAGAAGAGCAAGCAAAAGCAGAAGAATCAGATGCACCAGCGAAAAAAGGCTCTTGGGGCGAAATGCTAAGCAAGCCTTACCGTAAGATCACACTAACGTGTCTATTACTGGCTGGCCTTAACTTCTACGGTTTCCAATTCTTTGGTGGCTTCGTAACCACTTACCTACGTGATGTACGTATGTTCGACGGTGCAACCATCGGTCTCATCTTCTCTATCTCAGCATTTGGTTCACTGTTTGGTGCGTGGTTCTGGGGTTGGGTAGCTGACAAATTCGGTCGTAAGGTGAATGCATTTGGCTTCATCCTAGCAGGCATCATGGTTTCAATCTTCTTTGTTGCACCTGGCGATATGGTGATTGGCGGCCTAAACATGCTGGCTCTACTTGGTCTGATTTACAACTTCGGTCTGTCTTCTTCAGCGGTATGGGGTGGTTACTTCTCAGAACTGTTCCCAGCACACCTCCGTAGCTACGGCGCGGCGCTATTCCACGGCGGTCGTATCCTCGGTATGTGGGCACCAATGGTACTTATCTTCATCCAAGAACGTACCGACCTACAAACCGCAATGTGGGGTTCACCAATCGTATGGATCCTTGCTGGTCTTCTATGGCTATCACTGCCAGAGACACTAAAAGGCGGCGTGTTCGATAAGAGCAAAAAAGCCGAAGCAGCAAAAGCGTAACTGAATTTCAAAAACTCCGGCTGGCTCCCCGGCCGGATGAAAAAACTTAATTTCGAGTCCTGTTCCCAAAGCCGACTCGACAGCAAATAAGAGAGTTTATTATGTCTAAATATCAAGAAGCGAAACGCGTTGTACGTGAATACTTCAGCGCAATGGAAAACGCAACTCACGAGAACGTGGCAGAAGTACTAAAAGCACACACTTCAGAAGATTACCTATGGCGTGGTGTTTACCCATTCCGTGAGCAACAAGGCGCTCAAGCAGCGGCTGACGTTTTCTGGGCTCCTTTGATGAAATCAATGACTCGCATGCAGCGTCGTCAAGACATCTTCATCGGTGGTGAGAACGAAGTAACATCAGGTGAAATCTGGGTAATGAGCATGGGTCACTTCATGGGTCTATTCGACGCTGAATACTTAGGCATGCGCCCAACTGGCAAGATCATGAACATCCGTTACGCAGAATTTAACTGTGTTGAAAACGGCAAGATCACTAAGACTGGCCTATTCCTAGACCTTCTAGGTGCAATGGACCAAGCGGGTTGTTACCCACTGCCACCATCAACAGGTAAGCACTTCGTATACCCTGGTCCTCGTAACCACGATGGTCTACTGTTCGAAGACGCAGCACCAGAAGAAGGCGTAGCAACACTAGCACTAGTGAACAAGATGGTTGATGACCTATCTGCACTAAACGACAGCGGCGCTATGGGTTGCCCACCAGAAGTTCTTGAGAAGAGCTGGTCTAAAGACATGATCTGGTACGGTCCATGTGGTATCGGTGCGTCTTACACAATTCCTCGTTACCAACAACAGCACCAATTGCCGTTCCGTAACAACCTAAAAGACAAGAAGTTTAACGGCCACGTATGTCGTTTCGCAGAAGGTAACTTCTCTTGTTTCTTCGGCTGGCCAAACCTATCTAACACGCCAATCGGTGGTTTCCTAGGTATGACAGGTGGTGAAGTACGTGCAGACATGCAAGTGGTTGACGTTTACTACCGTGACGGCGACAAGCTATCTGAGAACTGGGTACTGATCGACCTTCCTTACTGGCTAAAACAGCAAGGTCTAGACGTGTTCGAGCGTACTCAACAGATCCTAAACCCTTCTCTATAAGAAGTCCTAGGGGCGGATTGTCAACCCGCCTTTATGTTGCCTGAATCCCCTCTCGGTTCAGGTGACATGCTCCCAACTCGTGCCTCAAGGATGGGGCACAACCTCAAGATAGAACCCTTATTCAAAACGGGCATGAACGCACGGTGGCTTTCTGCGCCCTGAATAATGAGATTGATGATGAAAAAGTCGACCCTTTCTGCAGTGATTTTAGCAGCGCTTACTTCTAGCTCAGCCTTTGCTGCACACACTTTTGTTAATGACGCTGGCGACAGCCTAACCATCGATGGCCGTTTCGATCTTCGCTACCAAGACCGTGGCGGTGATGACAACGGCGAATGGAACAGCGGCAGCTCACGTTTCGGTTTGAAAGGCCAAATGGGTCTGGATAACGGCTGGACTGGTTTCGGTCACGCGGAATGGGGCTACAACTCTGGCGCGAACGGCGACAACATTTACGACCGCTTGCTATACGCAGGTGTTGATCACGAAAAGTACGGCAAGATTGCTGCAGGTACTAAGCAGTGGTCCACCTTCTACGACGTAGCATGGTACACCGATTTAGGTCGTGTATTTGGTACTCGTGGCTCAGGTGTTTACAACCTAGCTGACTGGGGTATCGCATCCGGTGCTGGTCGTGCAGAAAACTCAATTACGTACCGTAATTCAATTAATGAAAAAGTGAGCTACGGCTTTACTTACCAAACCACGCGTGAAGATGTTGCTCTAGCAAACAATGCGACAGCCTCACTGAAAAACGGCATGGGTGCGTCTATCACTTACAAACCCGTTGATGGCGTAACACTTGGCGCAGCTTACCATCAAAATGAAGTTGCTGATCTAGACGCAAGCGTAGTTGGCGTAGAAAACGGCGACAACATGCGCATCATGCTATTGGGCGCGAACTACAGCAACGGTGGCTTCTACGCGGGTGCGACTTTCCACGTTGGCGAAAACTGGGAAGCAGTGAGCCAAGGCGGTACGGACGTAATGTTCGATACCCTAGGTGGCGAAATCTACACTTACTACCACTTCGACAACGGCCTACGCCCAACGTTGAACTACAACTACATGGAAGATCGTGGTGACGAGACGCAAGGTTACGAGCGTAACTTGCTGATTCCTGGTCTTGAATACCACTTTCAGAAGAACAAATTCCTAGTTTGGACTGAATACCAGTTCGACCTAGGTAAAGATCAGTACGATGGCAGCAAATTCGAAAACCGTGATGATCAATTCGCGGCAGGTATTCGCTACTACTTCTGATAACCACGAGATAAGTTATTCCGGTTACGTAACTTATTCGATTTAGTGGAAATGGGAAATAAGAGCAAGCCTTACCTTTTTTGGGTAAGGCTTTTTTCGTATGCAAAACATGAAATGTGACTTGGGTACTACCCAAATTGCGCCATCAAAGACAATCGAACCCTTTATTTACTTAAATCTTGCTTATTTCTCTTTATGACTACGTACCTATTTGTGTTAACCTAGTCACAGTTAAACTGACTTATGAATCAACTCACATGAATCCTGCAAAACAAACCGTAACATCGAAGGACGTTGCCAAACTGGCTGGCGTTTCTCAATCTACTGTATCGCGTGTGTTTGTTCCGGGCAGCTCAGTATCTGAAAAGACCAAGCAAAAGGTCTTCGAAGCCGCGAAAGCCCTAAACTACCGTCCAAATGCTTTTGCACGTAGCTTGACCACTAACGAATCTAAGTTGATCGGTTTGGTATTCCCAGATGCGGACTACCCTATCCACATGAAAACACTTCAATTGATTTCAAGTGAATTGCAGAAGCAAGGCTACTCAGCGGTGTTGATTCCATGGCAAGTGGATGATGAAGACAACCACTCGATCCCGAACATCTTCCAATACCGTGTAGATGGTGTCATTGCCGCTTCCGCTACCTTCAACAAATCACTGTATGAAGAGTGTGAAGAGTTCAATATCCCTATCATTCAGTACGCGCGAGTCGTAGAAGGCACAAAGAGCAGTTACGTAATCAGTGACAACTACGAAGCTGGTCAACAAGCGGCACAACTGCTGCACGAAAGTGGGGTGAAAAACGCGGTTTACCTGACGGGTGAAGTGCCAACATTCACCAACGACGAGCGTCAAAGTGGCTTCAGCTCTGAGTTTGAAGACTTAACGGGTAAAACACCACGCATCATTGAAGCGAGCTACGACTACGCAAGTTCGCTGGATAAAGTACGTGCGATGCTGGCCGATAAGAATCGTCCTGAAGCCGTATTCTGTGCAACCGACAACCTTGCAATGGCGGTAATGGACATTGCGCGTATTGAGTGTGGTATTCGTATCCCTCAAGATCTGAAAGTCATCGGCTTCGACAACATTCCACAAACGGAATGGTTGAGCTACCAACTGACCACTTTCCGCCAAGACTTCCGTCGTCTAGCGCGTGAGTGTGTGAAAATTATCGTTGATCAAATCAACAATAAAAACAGCAGCTTGGTGAAGATGATGGTGCCAGTCAAATTGATAGAGCGCAGCACCACCAAAGCCTAGTTCCAGAGAAGCCAACCCAAGCGGTTGGCTTTTTTATTTCCGCATTTCTTCTTTCTCTTGCCCCTCATCTTTTACTTCTACTTCTAAGATTTCGAGCCAATGGTTCATTTGGTGTTGTGGTTACTAATGAACCTCTGTATATTTATGGACCATTACAGTATATGAACCAACTTCAAGAGACGTATTGCAACCATGGCTACCTTTCTCTATACACGGCACTCCCCTAAAAACCGAGCTTACCCTGAGCAACTCAGCGCTTTGAAAATCTTTGCTCCTGAAGCAATTCACCTTGAGGACAAGGTACGCGGCTGCACACCACCAGCCGAGCGACAAGCCTTTCAACAACTCTTAACTACCGTGCAAACCGGTGACACCGTTGTACTTTGGTGGCTAACCGCCTTTGGCCGAGACTTCAGCCAAGCCCTAACCACGATTCAAACTCTGCTTAACAAAGGCGTCACCCTAAAAACCGTTTGTGAACCACTGACTTTTGAACCTGATTCAGTACAAACGCAAACCTTGCTTTCGCTGCTTTCTGGCTACGGGCAAGTGCAAACGCAACATCGCTTGTTCGCCGCAGAACAAGGCCGAAAAGCACTTAAAGACGACCCACAGATGTGGAAGCAAAAATTCCGAGGTCGCCCTGCAGACAAAGCCAAACATCAGCACATTGCAACTTTGCTTCTGGAAGGCAATACGCTACAAAGCGTCGCAGAACAATGTGAAGTCAGCCTATCGACGGTCAAACGAGTGAAAGCCAAACTGAATGAATTTGATGAAGAAGGAAGCCTGCGCCGCCGTGGCGATGGTGAAAAATCATGAGTCGACCGATTGAATTTAAAACTATCTTGCTGGCATGTCTCATCATCAGTGTTGGTCAGCTCAGCATGGGCTTGGTGTTCCCATCCTTGCCTTGGATCGCGAAAGATTTCGATATTTCCCTCGACCAAGCTCAGCTGTTGGTCAGTGTTTACTTACTTGGTTTTGGCCCGTCTCAGTTTATCTATGGCCCGGTATCTGATGCGTTAGGCCGTAAAAAGGTGCTGTTAGCTGGCTTGTTGATTGCCATGCTCGGTCTATTGATGATCATTTTCCTAAGCCATACTTTCACTGGCATGGTAGCAGGCCGTTTTCTGCAAGGTTTAGGCACTGGCTGTTGCGCGGTGTTAGCCCGAGCGTCAACTCGCGACCGCTTTAATGGTCCTGAGCTCCCTGTCGCTTTGTCCTATATTGCGATGGCGGCCTCTATCACACCGTTAGTTGCTCCTGTTATTGGTGGTTTCATTAACGCCCACTTCGGCTGGACTATGGTGTTTATCTCGCTGTTGGGTTACGTATTGTTGGCTTGGACTGTGATCGTATTTCGCTTCCAAGAAACCATCACACAAACCTCTGCGTTGCCATCACCGAAAAAGATGCTGCTGCAATATCGTGACCTACTGACTTCTCGTTACTTTATGAGCTTTGCCAGTATTGGTTGGCTTAACTTCAGCTTGATGATCACAACCGTTTCGGTAATGCCTTTTATCATGCAGAACCAAATCGGCATGACATCCGATCAATACGCGATGTGGGCACTGATTCCGGCGTTCGGCATGATTTGCGGCACCAGTATCTGTAACCGTGTGCGCCCAATCATCGGCACGAAGAAGATGCTATTGGTCACGCCAATCCTGCACGTCAGTTCCGCAGTGTGGCTGTTCTTCTGCCCTGTAGAGCCGCTGTATTTAATGCTAGGCCAGTTGCTGATGATTTTAGGCAATGCTATCGCTCTACCTTGTGCTCAAGCCATGGTAATGCAACCCTATAAGAAACAAGCAGGGGCAGCTGCGGCGATGTCGGGCGGCGGCCAAATGGTGGTGTCATCGATTGTGAGTATGGCATTGGTGCAACTCGGATTAAGCCAAGCGTGGCACCTGTCATTGGTGATTGTGGTCTTTGCGACCATCACACTGACCAACGTTCTGCGAGGCTTTGCCACTGAGCAGCCTTCCGAGCAATAGAGTCCGGGCAATATAAAGTAACAAGGAAGACAAATAACGACATGAAATCACTCAATCTTGCACAAGCACAGAAATTAGCTCTGCTCTCTCAAGGGTTGCCGCTAGCAAGCAACAAAGGCAGCGCCAAAGCAAAGACCTTAGCCGTCTTTGAGCAACTGGGCTATGTGCAGATTGATACGATTTCTGTCGTTCAGCGCGCTCACCATCATACTTTGTGGAGCCGAAACCCAAGCTACCAACTTGAGCACCTAGACCAACTGGTGGCAGAAAAGAAAGTCTTCGAATATTGGTCTCATGCGGCGGCGTATTTACCTATGTCGCAATACCGTCATAGCTTACCTCACAAAGCGGCGATCAAATCCGATCAACAGAAGCATTGGTACAAAAAAGACCACGACTTGATGGCGTCTATCTTGAAGAGAATTGAGCAAGAAGGCCCATTGATGGCAAAGGACTTCGAATCTGCCAACCATAAGACCGATGGCTGGAATACTAAGCCAACCAAACGCGCCCTAGAGAACTTATACATGCAGGGCGATTTGATGATAAGCGAACGTCGTGGTTTCCAGAAAGTGTACGACCTAACCTCACATGTTCTGCCTCAAGACATTGATACATCGATGCCAACCAAGCAAGAACACGCGCGATTCTTAGTCCTCAACTATCTTAAATCTCATGGGTTCGGTACTTTGCCTGAAATGGTTTACCTACTGAAAGGGGTCAAGAAGCCGGTACAACAAGCTCTGTCCGAATTGGTCGATTGGGGTGAGATAGAAGCCATAAGCATCAACAAATCAGCGTACTATGCCTGTAGCGATGCGCTGAACTTGCTCGACAAACGGCTCAACCGCAAACGCGCTAAAATCCTTTCCCCATTTGATAACCTGCTTATCCAACGAAAACGCGCCAGTGCAATTTTCAACTTTGATTACTTGCTTGAGTGTTATGTTCCAGAGCCAAAACGCCAGTTCGGTTATTTTTGTTTGCCAATTTTGTGGGATGGGAAACTGGTCGCGCGCGCCGACTGCAAAGTGGATAAGATCAGTTCAACGCTGAACGTTCTTAACCTAGTCACCGAGCCTTCGCTCAAAGACAGAGAAGCGTTTTTCGTCGCCTTAGAAGAGGAGTTACAAGCTTTCGCGCAGTTTAATCAGTGCCAAGCGTTTGTGATTCAGAAAGTGGGTCAAAGAACGTAATGAAAGGAACTGTGTACGAAGAATCAAAGAGCAAAGAGCTGAGAAACTAAACTGTTCTCATGAAGCCCATGCTCTCTGTATATCGATTCTGAATTACATCTGTCTCTCGCTATTCCAAGAGACGAGATACTCAGGTGATAGTGACCTTTAAGAACTTTGTAGGCTCACCAAAATCACGCCAACGGTGATCAAGCCAATCCCCATCCAGTTGATCATGCTGAGCTTTTCTCCCAATAAAACCACACTGAATATCGCCACCAGCACCACGCTTAGTTTGTCGATCGGCGCAACTTGAGACGCCTGCCCCAATGACATGGCGCGGAAGTAACATAGCCACGATGCACCTGTCGCTAAACCCGATAACACCAAGAACACCATGCCTTTGGTCGAGATCTCTCCAATGGCACTGAACTGCTTGGTCGCGTAAGCAATCAAACCAACCAAAACAAGAATCACGCAAGTACGAATAAAGGTCGCCAAGTCAGAGTTGATGTTCGCCACACCAAGTTTGGTCAACACTGCGGTCATCGCCGCAAATACCGCCGACATGAGCGCCCAAAATAACCAAGAAGTTTGAAGCATTGTCTTTCCCTATTCATCCCTAAAAGCAAAAAAGGCGTTACAGAGTGTACTGCAACGCCATGTCTTGCTTCGATTAAATTCGACTTAAGTCCAATCGAATCAGTCTGTGATTAGAGCTTAAAAGTCTGTGGTCATACCAACGTAGTAAGTACGCGGTGCTTCAACATAACCGATGTTTTCTAGCTCTCTTGATACACTTTCATCGGTTAGGTTGGTGATACCCGCACGAATACGTAGTGCATCATTCACATGGTAAACCGTACCTAAATCCATCGTTGTGTAAGCATCTTGGGTTAGCTGAGAATCAATCTTACGGTCGCCACGGTAGCGTGCGCTCGCAAACAGGTTCAAATCTTGAGTTGGGTACCAGTTTAGGCGAGCAAATGCAGAGTGCTTGTAACGCTCGTTCAGCTCTTCACCTGTCGACTTATCTTCGGTGTCTAAGTAAGTGTAGTTACCAGACATCGCCCATTGCTCATTGAACTGAATGCTACCCGTTAGCTCCACGCCTTGGATAACGGCTTTCGATACGTTTTGGTAAGACTTGTACGGGTTAGACAGTTCACGATCGATTGGGTCGCCATTGTCATCAATACAGCTCATTACTGCACTCGACCACGTACCGACTTCACAGAAGATGTCTGTCTGTTCGATTAGGTTTTCGATTTCGTTACGGAATACCGCGCCTTCAAGGTTCCAGTTACGACCGCTGTATAGCGCCGAGAACTCGTAGTTCACGCTGGTTTCTGCTTCCAGATCCTCGTTACCTACGATGTTACAGTTACCTTTACAGCTGCTCATCGAGAAGTCTGGGTGGTTTTGCGTCATGGTTGGTGCCTTAAACGCTTTACCCACACCACCTTTCAGTACCAAGTCGTCCGTTGTTTGGTGTACTAGGTACACACGCGGGCTGAACTCTTCGCCGTAGTGCTCGTGCTTATCCAAACGACCACCAATTGTCGCCATTAGCGTATCGGTCATTTCCCATTGGTCTTGGATAAATACCGCACCTTGGTAAGCTTCTGCTTTGTTACCCACGATGTGCTCTGGGTTGGTTAGCTCACTAGTTTGGTAGTCCACACCAAACGTCACGGTGTGGCTTTCACCTAGGTAAGTCGTAGCTGATGCTTCAAAAATTTGTGTCAGTTCTTCAATTGAATCAGCACCATCGTTTGCCGCTTCAATGTTCTCTACGTTTTCGCGTGAGTAACGAACTTGCGTATCACCCCAAGACCAAAAACCGGTGTGCGATAACGCTTGGCTATTACGTTTAACGCGAGACTCCGAGAACAGAACCGTAGTACCACTTTCTGCTGCGGTATCACGCTCGTCGTCGCTGTAACCAAGGTCAAGGTCGATAAATTGATTGTCCGCCAAATGCCATGAAAGCGTACCGAACATCGCTAAACTATCGCGATCTTCAAGTGCAGTGACCTCTTCACGATCAATGCCGCCTTTCTCGCCAGAGTATGGCTGCCATGCATTACGACTCGTTTGAGAAACAGAGAAACGAGCAAATAGCGTGTCTTCAATCAGAGCGCCAGACGTCGTTAGACCCACAGTGTACTCTTGACCACCATTGCCATCGTTTGGCGTGGTGTTGTCTAGGCTGAGTTGCGAGCTCCAATCGTTGCTTGGTGACTTAGTGATGATGTTGATCGTACCGCCCATACCGTCAGAGCCGTAAAGCGCCGACATAGGACCACGGATGATCTCCACACGTTCAATTGAATCCATTGGGATCGCAGAAAGATCGAAGTCGTTACCACGTACGATCGCACTTGCCGAACTCATGCGACGGCCATTTACCATGATCAGTGTGTATTTCGAATCCATACCACGAATCGAGATTTGCTGACGACCTGCACGTGTGCTGTCGAAGTCTGACTCCACGCTGGTTGCGTTAGACACGATGTCCGCCAGCGTGATGCCTGGATCGTTTTCGATGTCTTCAGCGGTGATCACCGACATAGAAGCTGGAGCGTCTTTCAGCTCCATCTGGGTACGAGTTGCTGTTACAACAAGCTGCTCATCGGTTTCGATTGGCGTTGTATCAGCAAAGACGGAAAAAGAGGTACATAGCGCACCGATCACCACTGCTAATGGTTTTGGCGCAAACGGAGTCGTCTTCGACATGGTAAAAACCTATAAATTTTAATGGAACTTATAATGATAATGGTTCGCATTAAATAGCCTTTATTTGACGAAGACAAGTAACCGAGCATTTGTAGGATTAATTACCACTATGTCGAAAATGAATAATAATATTCTTTACCATTCAGCCTCAGTTGAGCCATATATTTCCTTGAACAATGACTTAACCCAATTACACATCGGGTCGTTATGATAGCGCTTATGCCAGTATAAATAGACCGATTCACTGTCCATTCGAATCGCTTTTGGTACGGTTTTGGTGATCAATTTTCTGCCCTGACAAGCGTCTTGTGCAAACGGCGTTGGCAAGTGGAAAATCACATCCGTTTGCTCGGCAATCGCTGGCGCAGCGTTGAAGTTTGAAAGCTGAACAGGAATCGATAATTGGCGCTTTTTATCCACCACACCAAGCTCAACAAAACGGTGATAAATCGACAGGGTTTTGCCACCTTGAAGTGAGATTTGACCGAAGTTGCAATCGAGCAGCATCTCCACCGTCAGTTCCTCAACATGGGCAAGTGGATGAGTTTCGCTCATTAGGAATCGGTAGTCGCGATTGGCAATTTTCATGCGGTACAAATTCTGCTCAGAGCTAGGTGGCTCCGCGGTTGAGAGCACAAAATGTACATCCCCTGCGATCAGCGAATCGAAATGGCGTTTCGGGATGGAATCGATATCGACAATCATGTTCGGCGCTTCTTCACGGATGCGCGAAACAATCGGTGGCAGTAAGAAAATCACCTGCGGAACCAAGCCGTAAAAACGGATCGTACCGTTGCTCTTTTCTGGCACAAATGACTGGCCGTACATCAGCTTTTCTAGCCCAGTTAACACCGTGTTCAAATCTTGCTTGATCACTTCCGCTTTTGGGGTCAATTCATAGCCGTGTGCAGTACGTACTAACAGCTCATCGTTGAACAAGTTTCTGAGTTTCTGTAAAGAGCGGCTCACCGATGGTTGGCTCATATTGAGCGATACCGCGGTGTTGGAAACATGCTTCTCTTCAAGTAGGTGTTTGAGAATAAACAATAAGTTCAAGTCGACTTGAGCTAAATTCATTTTTTGAATACTCACTATTCCGCTAATTCTGTTGCTGCATATAGACTATCTGCTAATGTGTCTGCAATCAATAATCATTCTTATTTGATTTTAATCAAATAAGTTATACCGCTTTACGACTAATCTCGCGCTCTATTTTTTAAAGCATTATTTGTTTTTAAGGCACTCTTGCGAGATTGCATCGCACCTTTTGGAAATCATTATGTTTGGTAAAACTTCTCTTCGCGTAGCAACGGGAGCTTTGCTGCTTGCATTGGCTCCTATGGGGGCAATGGCTAAAACCTACCAACACAGTTTGGGCACAGTAGACATTGATGGCGTTCCACAACGCGTCGTTGTATTGGGCTACGGCAGTTTAGACTACATTGATGCTTTGGGCGTAACACCCGTAGGCATGCCAAAGACGCTGCTGCCAAAGTCACTAGAAAAATTCCAAATCGACTCGTTCGCAAACACGGGCAGCGTGAAAGAAGTGAACTTCGAGACGCTGTTTATGCTTAAGCCAGACTTAATCATCGCAGAAGGTCGCATGGCAGATATCTACAAAGATCTGAGCGACATCGCGCCAACTTACATGTTCCGTATCGACACCACCGACTACTGGAAAACAACCCAAGAACACTGGCGCACGCTAGGTGACATCTTCGACAAAGAAGAGCAAGCAGAGCAGTTGATTGAAGGCGTTCAAGAACAAATTAATCACCTTCATGCAAAAGTAGAAGCTCAGCCACCACGCACACTGACCGTCTCAAACAGCGGTAACAGCTTGGCGATGTTTGGCACTAACAGCCGTTTCTCATTTGTGTATGAAGAAGCGGGCTTTGCAACGTCGACTTCTGAGAACGTGAAATCTGTACCACGTACCCACGGCAACTTGATTTCGTTCGAATACATTGCTGATGCGCAACCTGAGGTACTGCTTATCCTTGACCGCGAACAAGCGATCGGTCAGAGCAGTGGTAAAGCAAAACAGCTGTTCGACAACGATCTTGTGAAGTCCACACCAGCAGCGAAAAACAACCGCGTGCTGTTTATGGACCCAGCGGCTTGGTACTTAACCGCAGGTGGCTACCAATCGACGCAAACCATGATTAAAGAGCTGAACCAAGTCATTACTAACTAACAGATTCGGTTCAATCTCACTCTAAAAGATGACCTTTCCCGCTTCACGGTGCGAAAGGTCATTGTTGTTTTTATTACCCTATAAATACACCATGAAATTACATCATATCTTGGCTTTTTTATTACTCGTCGTACTCGCCTGCGCCTCTTTGCTGGTTGGGGTGGCGAACGTTTCTCTCTCGCAGATTTTGGCCGGTGACAGCCACAGTTTGAACATCTTACTGGTTAGCCGATTGCCCCGCTTGTTGGCCATCGTCCTCGCTGGTGCAGGCTTAAGTGTTGCAGGTTTGATCATGCAGCAGATCGTGCAAAACCGCTTTGCTGCCCCGTCTACAACGGGTACGGTCGATTGGGCAATGTTCGGCTACATCGTCGCGCTGATTCTGTTTGCAGACATGAGCAGTTGGGTGCACCTGATCACCATCTTCACGTTCTCTGTGATTGGTACGGTGATCTTCGTGCGCTTCTTACAACGTTTGAAGTTTAAGAACACCGTGCTCGTCCCGCTGATAGGCATCATGTATGGCAACGTGGTTTCGTCCATGACCACTTTTATTGCCTACAAATACGACCTAGTACAGACCCTTGGTTCTTGGACGGTGGCTAACTTCGCATCGGTATTACGCGGTAACTACGAGTTCTTGTATCTCGCTCTGCCAGTCTCGGTTCTGGCTTACGCTTACGCCAACCGCTTTAGTGCGGCGAGCGTGGGTGAGAGCTTTGCTAAAAACATCGGTTTAAACTACCAGCGCATTGTTTTAGTCGGTGTCATTCTTGTGGCTGTGCTGTCGTCATCGGTGGTAATGATAGTTGGTATGATTCCGTTTCTTGGGCTTATCGTACCAAACCTTGTCTCCTTGTTCATTGGTGACAACATGCGTCGTAACTTGCCTTGGACCGCATACGCAGGTGTGATTTTGGTGCTTACTTGCGACATCCTCGGCCGTCTTATCATCTTCCCTTACGAGATTCCAATCTCGATGATCATCAGCATCTTGGGTGGCTCAATCTTCATTTACCTAGTTCTGAGAGACAAATCGAATGCGTGATTCTATGAAAGTAACGCTGCTGGCAATCGCGGCGGTTTTGATTTGTGCGGTGTTCATCGGTAAAGGCTTAACGCCAGATAACCACCAGTTCTTCTTGTCACGCCGCATCCCGAAAGTATTGGCGATTGTCTTGGCAGCGATGGCGATCGCATCGTCGTCACTGATTTTCCAGACCATCACCAACAACCGAATCCTTACCCCTTCGATTCTGGGTTTTGATTCCATGTACGTGATGATTCAAGTGCTGCTCGTAGTGATGTTTGGCGGCTTGAGTGCTTTAGTCATCAACAGCAAACTCAACTTCGTGTTGTCGACTGGCATCATGATTGTTTGTGCAATGACCTTGTTCAGCTTCTACTTCCGTGGTCGTCAGCGCAATATCTTCACCTTGTTGTTGATTGGTATCGTACTGAGCAGCTTGTTCAATAGCGTCACCGGCTTCTTCACCATGATCACCGACCCAGATGAGTTCACCTTCATCCAGAGCTCGATGTTCGCCAGCTTCAACAACATCAACAGTGAGTTGGTGTACTGGTGTGTAATCCCGATGCTGCTGTGTGGAGCATACCTAATGCGCATCGCCCACAAATTGGACGTAATGTGGCTTGGCGTCGACAACGCGAAAAGCCTAGGCGTGGATACCCATAAACTGACCATGCAAGTCATGTTCATCATCACTTTAATGGTGTCTATCTCGACCGCATTGATTGGTCCAATCCTGTTCTTTGGCTTGATTGTGGTCGCACTCGCCCGCCAGATTTTTACCGGTTACCAGCATCGCTTATTGATTGTCGCAAGCTCTGTATTATCGGTTGTGCTGTTGTCAGGCGGTCAATGGGTGGTGGAAAACCTGTTCGATTTCGATACCACCATCAGCGTTATTATCAACTTTATCGGCGGCGGCTACTTCTTGCTTCTGCTTATGAAAAACAAATTCGATTAAGGGTTTATCACATGATCCGTATTCAAGGTCTTAGCAAAAAATACAACGAAAAATACGTGGTAAAAAACGCCGATGCCCTTTTTCCACTTGGTAAAGTAACCAGCATTATTGGTCCTAACGGAGCGGGTAAAAGTACCCTACTGTCTATGGCAAGCCGACTAACAGAAAGCGATGCTGGTAGCGTCGTGATTGGTGATAAACCGCTTGACCAATGGAACACAGAAGACTTGGCAAAGCGCCTATCAGTGCTGCGCCAGTCAAACAACATCAACATGCGCTTTACGGTGCGTGATTTGGTGGCGTTTGGTCGCTTCCCCTACTCGCAAGGTCGTCTGACAGAAGAAGATCACCGCATCATTGATGAATCAATGCAGCATCTGGAAATCGACCACTTGAAAGATCGCTTTATCGACCAGCTGTCGGGTGGTCAGCGTCAAATGGCGTTTATTGCTATGGTGGTGGCGCAAGATACCGACTACATCTTCTTGGATGAGCCGCTGAATAACCTCGACATCAAGCACTCCGTCGACATCATGAGTACGCTACGCAAGCTTGCGGAAATGAAGAACAAAGCCGTAGTAATCGTGATTCACGACATCAACTTTGCATCTTGTTATTCCGACCACATCGTGGCGATGAAACTTGGTGAAGTCATCAAAGCGGGCTTGGTTGAAGAAGTGATTGATGCCGACGTGCTGAGCGATATTTACGAGATTCCATTTATCGTGCAAGAGATTAACGGCAACCGTATTTCGTTGTACTACCGACGTTAACGTAACCCAATCTGATTCCAAAGGCGGCCTCGTGTCGCCTTTTTTAATTTTGGTCAATGAAGAAGCGGTAAACACGGAAAAGCGGTGTGTCTCGGCGGCAATAATGATACTGTACTGAACAGTTTTATTTAAGTTGATTTAGTTATGCGTGCATCTACTGAAAAGAAAAGAACTCGAATCATCGAAGTGGCAACCGAGCTGTTTATTGAACAGGGTTACAAGGACACGTCACTCGATCAAATCGTTGCAATTTGTGGTGGTTCAAAACAGACCCTGTATCGTTACTTTTCCAACAAAGAAGGGTTGTTTGTTGAAGTGCTCGCGCATAACACCAAGATCAGCCTAGAGTCCGTTTTCCAACTTGCCGATAAACAGGATGAACCTCTGAGAGAAACCTTAGAAGACTTCGCGAAGAAGTATCTACGCGGCATTTGCTCTAACCCAATCCTATCGCTTTATCGCATCATCTCTGCCGACTTCAACAAACATGACTCGGTACCAAATCAGTTTTGGCAAACTGGGCCGCAGCGCATTCATCAATACTTAATTGAGTTTCTAAAAACCGACACCATCAGCCAGCAACTTAACATCGACGATGCCGATTTAGCTTGTGGTCAGCTACTCGCGCTGATCAAAATGGATTACCAGAACATGGCACTGATGGGCTTTGATTTCTTAAGCGATGAGGAATTGGATTCGCACACACAAAAAGCGGTGACGGCGTTCCTTAAACTTTATCAGCGATAAGAACCTCAAAACTAAAAAACAAAGGGAGCACATTGGCTCCCTTTGTTCTTTTACGGCTTAGTTACCGAGTTGCTTGGCTGGCTATTTGTTCTGTTTACATAACCTCAGTGCGCTTCTTGTTTTGCGGCCAGTTTCTTACCAATCAACAAGATTGGCGCAAGCGCAAAAATAGAGACAATAAACATCACCAACGAATTACTCAGTGCTAATGTCGTAGCTTGCTCTTTCACAACCGCACTAATTTGGCTCATCCCAAGTGCCGGATTAGGTAAGCGGCCATGAGTCAGAATCGCGCTGCTCAATGCCTGTTCATACGCCGCAAACACATGGTTTGAACCGTCCAGAGTGCGACCGATTTCGCCCGATGCTTGCGCGCTGTGGCTTTGAATCACACGAGAGAAAAACGCCCCGCCAATCACTCCGCCCATGGTTCGGAACAGATAGAAGTTAGCAATGCCTTCTAAGCGCTGCCCTACTTGGAAATACATCAACACCGCAATCGTCACCGACACATTCAACAAGCCAACACCAAAACCGCGCAGCAGCATTGGGATGGGTAGTGACTCTGTACCAACAAAGCTTGGTAATTGGCTGAACTCGTGCACCGACAATAAGATCATCAGCACGCCAAAAGGTACCACTGCATCCGCCAGCGGACGGCGGAAGTAATACACCAACACACTGACCAGCATGCCAACCAACATGGCGTAAAACGATGGCAACTGTGCATAGCCCGCATTGAGGCTGTTATAGTGCATCGCCATTTTTAGGAAGTTGGCAAACAGCACCGTACTTGCCATCACGGCAAAGCCCGCAAGAAAGGCGTTATACATAAACACGTTGGTCTTTAACTTACCGTGCAATTGCATCGACGCAGTATCCAATTGGCGCGTTTTCACCAACTGATACACCGCCAACAAAACCAGTGCCGCAGCGACAGAAGAAGCCTGTACAAACCAGTCTGAATCCAACCAGTTGTAGTAGCTGCCGCGCATTAGTAGGAACACCACCAAACTCATCGTTAACGCGAGTACGAGGTACACCGAACCTGAAGACTTTGGCTTGGTTTCAATCTCAATCGCCTGAAGTTTGTATACGCCGATCATCACTAGAGCTGAAAAGTACAACCAAGCCGAGGCAACATTCAGAAACGACCAGTCAAACACTTCGACAATCTCAGCCACCAACCACGGATAAGCGCCCATTGGTAACAGTGTTGAGAAGATCAGTGTCAGCGCAATAATTGCAGGCAACCAGCGCTGCTCAAAGGTATTGAGTAGATAAAGGTTCACCACCACCAACAACATGCTCATGAAAAAGCCGCTTACTAACCAAGTCAGCGTGAACAACAACGCATGCTGACCAATCCAATAGAGCGCAAGGTTCGTTCCCAAACCCACCAGCAATGCAGAATGCAATGGCAATGACGTACCAAGCTTACGCACCAAGATAGGGGTAAACATAAACCCCAACACTTGAGTGATCATAAAGCCGATTTTCACTAGCTCGACTTCATCTACAGATAAACCGGATGTGGCTGCCATCTCGTGGGACAACTCAGTAAACATAACCGAATTGATCCCAAAAGCCGCAATGGCAAACAGCGCGAAAATCAGCAATGGTGAACGTGTTTTCATGACGACTAACCTTGCGTTGCGGTCTCAATCGACACTTCAGCCGACAAGCCAGGGTAGATGCGCTGTTTCAGCTCTTGTGGGATATCCAACTCAATACGCACTGGCACGCGCTGTACTACTTTCACAAAATTACCGGTCGCATTTTGCGGTGGCAACAGACTAAACTGCGCGCCTGTTGCAGGGGTAATTGAAGATACACGACCATGCAACGGATGATCGGGGAACATGTCTAACACCACTTCTACATCTTGCCCTTGTGCGACGTTCTCTAGTTGAGTCTCTTTGAAGTTTGCCTCAATCCAAACGTAATCCGGCACCATCACAATCAAACCTATGCCCGGTTGAACAAACTTACCTACTTGCACTTGTCTGTCTGCCACATAACCATCAAATGGCGCTCGAACGATGGTTCGCTCAAGGGCGATATTTACCAGTCTCAAGTTCGCTTCTGCTTGCTTGCGTTGCGCGGTTAGCTGCATCTTTTCTGTTACTAGCGCATCGAGCTGCTTCTGTTCAGCGGCTAGTGCTAGCTTGGCAGTTTCAAGATTGCTGCTTGCTTCAATAGAACGCGTTCTTTGCGCTTCAAATTGGTTCTTACTCACCGACTGTTTTTGTACCAAGCGTGAAAGACGTTTGAACTCCGCCGCTTGATGTTCCGCGTTAGCATTTGCGCTGTAAATGCCCTGCTTCGCCTGCTCGATCTTTACCAGCTGCATTTCGGTTTTGGTTTGGTTTGCCGTCAGTGCAGCCTTTGCGACATCTAACGCTGACTTCGCGATTTCTTGGTTGGCAATGAAATCTTCATCATCAATCGAAAACAGTGGCGCACCTTTGCTGACCCACTGGTTATCTTCGACAAAAAGTTGGCTTACCTGCCCACCGACTTCCGGAGAAATCGCCGTCACATCCGAGTGAACATAAGCGTTATCGGTGGTCACCGTATTAGGTTGGTATAACGCACAACCTGCAGCGACTAACGAACCAATAACAAGCGACAACGCAATGACTTTCTTCTTCATTTTTGAAACCCAACTTAATGATTTTTACAAACTGTACTGTACCGTACAGTTTTAGTAAAGATACATTTGATCATTGATAAGAAGAAAAGATCCATCCCACTGATTTTTTTAGATCTTATTTGATGGTTACTTTTGAATGAAAGAGAAGACATTGAAGGGCTGTCGCGAGAAAAACAAAAAAGGCGACACTGAAGTCGCCTTTTGATTATGAAGAAATGCTTCGAGATTGAAGCCGGTGAGTCACGCTTATTGCTGCGCTACCTTCACTTGTGGCTTGGTTGAGCTTGTGTAATCGAAGTCAAACGCAATGCCATCTTTGGTTACGTCCAAAGACATACCACCGATAAGCTCACCTTGTAGGCTCATCTTCACGTCTTCCGGTACTGGCTCGCCAGACACTTCTGACGCTGTTTCAATCACTTCCAGTACGCGGTCCGAATCCATAGTGAAGCTCAATAGACCATTTGCCGTTAGCGGCTGAGCCATGACTTTCTCGCTCGCTGCTGCTGATGCATCACCGCTGTAAAGCGTTAGGTGACTACCGTTTAGACGAGCAAACACGTCCATCGGCTTACCTGCGTATGGTTCAATCAGACCACCGATGTTCACTGGTTGGTTATCAGGTTGGATTTGAATCTGAGCCAGTTCAGGCATGAACATTTGTGCCGTTTGCAGCAGCATGTTTGGATCGTCCGCTGAGATAGAGAAGATCGCATCCAGCTGACCTAGCTCAGGTCCGTACTGGCCATTCATGTTCACATCAAGACCGAACATTTCCATGCTTAAACCTTTTAGGCCATTTGCCATACCCGCGCCCATGCTGATCGCCGGAGCTGGGTTTTGGCCACGCATGTCATTTTGCGCTTGCGCTAGGATTGAACATTGGTATTCTGGCGTGGTTAAATCTGTCCAGATCTTACCAATCGCAGGCGCCAACGTAGCAACGTCTAGGCCTAATGCCACACTAAACATGCTTTTTTCACCGTTGGATTCTGCCAGCACGCCACGCATAGATTTCAGCGCCTCAAGGATCACTTGGTTCTTCGATTCAACAACAAAACTACCGTTGAGGCGAGCTTTGTCGTCACCCGCACTGTACTCGGCAAACGCGACCATTTGTGGCCAGTTTTCAGCGATTTGAGTGAACTCAGTGTGACACGCCGGAGAACGCAGTTGCTCTAAAGTCGGGTCAGAATCGACATTCTTAAGTTGGCGTGCCATTCTGTTGCCATCAAGTGTCGTTAGACCTTTAATGATTTCTCGAATGTCGAAAATCCCAAACGAGTTGTTGTTCATTCCGTACTTAGTTTGCACTGCCTCTAGACGGCCAGAGTCAACGATGCTGCTCTTAGGAGCTTCCAGACCAAATGCCAGTTTAAGTGGGTTTTCAACACCCAGCTCTGGAATGTCGAAAGTCACGGTCAGTACGTTATTAACCACTCCCACCGCAAGACCAATGCCCAGTTGTGGATCTTGCGAATCTGTCAACTCGTAGCGGCGGAACTCCACGGAATCGAGCTTCACAAGTTCATGTTGAATACCCGCCAGTTGCTCTTGCTCATCCAGTGTTTTCCAAAGCGCTGCAGGGTTCTCCAACTGCACTTTATAAACAGGTACAAGACCTAGGGTGTACATGATTGGGTTGACCATATCACCGGTACCCAAGAAGGCTTTTAAATTCTCAGGGGAAGAGGCTGCTGCCATGTACGCATCTAAGAAATTGACGGCAAACTTGAGACCAGACGTCAGCTCTTCTTCCGCAAACAGCTCCGACATAGGTGGCTGCTGTGATGTACCGAAAGCGTTCATGTACTCGAAGTGATTGAAAGGTTCTGTTTGGTAAGTGATCAACAAGGTATCAGCTGGAACTTGAGCAAGTAGCGAGCTTGAAGATTCACCTTGGGCAAGGTTATTTTGGTACACATACGCGGCACCACCGGCTGCTGCGACCACTGCAGTAGCTAATAATAATTTTTTCACGACCAACTCCGTTGTCTTAGTTTTATTTCCTCAAACCAACAGATTGGTTTGAGTGAGCATTAAGCCCCGAATAAATGCTTGGGAAGGATGACAATTTTCGGCATTTATTCATCTGCAATGCCATGATAAACGGCCTAACAGAGTTATCAATTTGCTGAATGCCAATTTCTTAAGATATCCAACATTTATAAGATGAACCGTGAAGTGGGTTAAATTGCGCGACCACACTATTAGCAAGTCACTCAATAAAATTTCATAAATGCTATACCCTATCGGCCAAAATCCACGCAATATTAAATCCAATTACCGATTTTTCTCTATTGTCTGAAAACAGCTCACGACCTGACATTTTCGTCGATTCCTCCTCTAGAAGACGGTCGTACTTTTAATTAAAGTCAGAGCTATCAATAACGAATGTTGAACGTCTATCGCGCCATTAATCACCATGAAAGATCAGCTGACTATCTCTATTTCCAACATCAATGGCTCTAAGCATTGGTACTTCAGCAAAGCCATGCAGCGCAACTTTAAAACGGGCTTGGTGGCATTTATTTTGGGATTAACCGCAACCGCTATCTTGATCAATCATCTTTATTCTCAGGTCGATGACGCCGTACTTGAGCAAGCAAAGTTAACCGAGCAATCGCGCAGTATGGGTCAGGAGTTAAGTGAGCTAAAGGCTCTGAAGTCAGAGCTTGAGAATGACCTCTCAGAGCGAGAAGAGCGCGTTCAGTTGGTCTCCGAACGTTTAGGCGAATTGGAGAAAGTGCTCGGTGTCGTCAACGAATCCAACACTGAGAGTTTGGATGCGCGTTTTGATACTGCAGCTATCACGTCTAATGTTCGAATGGTAATGCTCAACCAGATCCCTAACGGCTCTCCAGTCGGTAAAACACGTCTTTCATCAGGGTTTGGCAAGCGTGTTCACCCGGTCACCAAAAAGACAAAAATGCACAGAGGACTGGATTTTGCGGTTAACACTGGTACCAAAGTGTATGCCTCTGCTGATGGCGTAATAGAGACCACACGCCGAAGTAGTAAAGGGTATGGAAACTTACTGCGTATACAGCATTCCTTTGGCTTTTCGAGCGCTTATGCCCACTTGAAAGAGTTCAAAGTCAAAACTGGTGAGTTCGTCAAAAAAGGCCAGCTCATCGCCATTTCTGGTAACACCGGGCTCTCTTCTGGTCCTCATCTTCATTATGAAGTGAGATTTATTGGAAGAGCCGTAAACCCAAGGCCATTCGTGGATTGGAACCTCAACAATTTTGAAGACATCTTTACCAAGGAGCGAAGAATACGATGGGAATCTTTAATCAAAACCGTGGAACAACGAGTGGCTCATCAGCTTCAACTCTCATCGCCAAAGGCTGTTCTGTTAGCGGAGAACTCAAAGTAGAAAGCGATATTCAGGTTGATGGCATCATCGAAGGCCAATTGCACGTCGAAGGGACATTGGTCGTCGCAGAAAGCGGCCGTGTTAAAGGCGATATCTACGCTAAACAACTGATCGTCAATGGCCTACTTGATGGTAACTGCCATGCTGAACACATCCAAGTGCTAGCAAAAGGCCGTGTCAGTGGCAAAATCTGGAGCAACAACTTGAGTATCGAAGCGGGTGGTAAGTTCTTCGGAGAGGCCGCAGAACTCCCAGAAAAAGAAGTAGTGACGCTGAAAGAAAAGTCCACTGAAACCAATAAAACCGATAAGTCACAAGCTCGCAAAAGCGCATGATTGATGATCTCAAAAAGGGCACTGACTGTGCCCTTTTGAGTTATTGCTATGCTTGCGTTAGACCAAATTAGAATTCGTAGAACAGGCGAACACGCGCACCGAAATCATCTTCTTCTTTAAACGCTTCGCTTGGTGAGTTCACGCTAAGATCGTTGGTAACGGTTGTGAAGTAAGAACCCAATAGCACTGAGAAGTTCTCTACCTCTAGTACGTCTGTGAACTCGTAAGAAGCATAAAGCGTAGATACCTTCACATCACCTTCTGCCCAGTCCTTGATCTCTTTGTTTTCGTATTCGTTCAACGCGTAAACGTAACCAATACCTAGCCCTTTCCACAGTGCGTTAACCCCTGTCGAGAAGTTGTTTTCATCCACCGCATCTAGGTAAGCCACGTTTGCGTTCACTGACCAATCACCGCTGGTCCAGTTACCTGTTAAGCCGTAACCAGTACGGTCAGAAATATCAACACCTTGGTCGGTCACCACCGCATCAGAAACGAGGTTGGTTTCCATCGAGGCTGCTAGGCTGAAATCACCCATTTGATAAGCAACAACAGGGCGTACTAAGAAGGAATCTTTGCTGCTTGTAATGGCTTGACCGTGGTATGTTCCGCCATCGGTACCTTCATGGAAAAGATCCGAACGGTCACCAATCATGGTACTCAGTTCCAGATAAAGATTGCCGAAGCTTTGGCTGTACATCAGCTGGCCATCAGATCCGCGACCGCGTGCTTCTTTCATTTGATAGGTGTAAGCCGAGCCATCGGTGTAAAGCTCGTTAGAGGTATCACCTGAGTACTCTAAGAACACATCCAAACCAACAGGGAACATGTCATACGCTTCGAAACGACCCGCTTTGATTGCCCAACTGTCTTTCTTACCAAACTCGAAATAAGCATCATCAAGGTTTACGTCACCTGTGCTTTCAAACAAAGGCTGAGCTTTCACGCCGACGTAGTGACCGTTGCTTGTGAATTTCTCACCTGCAAACTCGATCAGTACGCGACCATCTTGGTTGAATTCTTGATCACCAGAATCGTTCGACTCACGATCTTGATAGTTGAAGTTCAATTCAACGTCGCCGCCGATAGAAAAGTTACCTTCTTCGTTGTCGATAATGCTGATGCCCGCATTTGCCGATAGTGCCGTGCATACGCCGATGGCGCTCAGAGATAGTTTCAGTGCTTTGTTCATGTTTAACCCTATATGTATTAGATTTTATTGTGTAAAAGTGCCGATTTTAGAGACAGCAAGTCCCGCCCCTTCTTTTGAAAAAAGAAAGACTTAGTAATATTTATTGTTGTTGTTTGAATATTCCCTAACCGCCGTAAATCTCGCGGTTAGGGAAATTTGGAATATCGAGAATTAAGCAGATTGCTTCGCGACTAGCTCAACCGCTTCACGCGTTAGCTGAGCCAATTCTTCCCACTTACCCGCTTCGATAAGCTTTTTATCGACCATCCACGTACCACCGCACGCCAGCACTCGCGGTACGGCTAGGTAGTCTTTGATGTTCGAAGGGTTGATACCGCCAGTTGGCATGATTTCCACATCACCATAAGGGGCCAACAGTGCTTTCACCATATTGACGCCACCAGAGGCTTCTGCCGGGAAGAACTTCAATGTTGTCAGTCCCATTTCTAACGCCGCTTCAACTGCACTTGGGTTGTTCACACCAGGTACGATATCAATGCCAATCTCTTGGCAGGCTTTAACGGTGTTAGGGTTAAATCCCGGAGAAACCACAAAGGTTGCCCCCGCTTCTTTAGCTGCAATAGCTTGTTCACGATTGAGCACCGTGCCTGCACCAATCAGCATGTCTGGCTGCGCTTCACGCAATAGACGGATCGCGTCGACAGCGGCATCGGATCGAAACGTGATTTCGGCTGCTGGCAGACCGTTTTCTGCCAACACTTTACCCAGTGGGATGATGTCTTCTGCGCGATCAATGGCGATCACTGGGATCACTTTTAACGCTTTCAATTGAGCTTTTAAATTCGACATGTTGTTTCCTGTAAATCTATTTCTTGAACTGGGCAATCACCGCATCGGTTGCCGCTTGTGGGATGATGGCGCCTTTGTGTTGAATAACGGTACCGGCGAGGGTATTGCCATTTATACACGCTTGTTTGATGTTGCCGCCCGACAAGTAAGTCGCGAGGAAGCCACCGTTAAATGAGTCGCCAGCTGAAGTGGTATCTATGACATTGTCTATGGGCGTTGTTGGCACAGAATAAGGCTCAAATGTATTTGAATCCGCGACTAAACAGCCCTCTGCACCGAGCTTAACCACCACATTTTTCACCCCTTGCTTCTGCAAGCGCGTGATTGTGTCGTGCGCCGTTGCATCCCCCCAAAGAAGCTGTTCATCATCGAAAGTGACCAACGCCAAGTCGGTAGTCTGGTACATCGCTTGGTAGCATGTTTGAACAGTCTTCATTTGGTCTTGCGGCCAAAGTGCCGGACGGAAGTTGCTGTCAAAAGCAACCTCTACGCCTGTAGCTCGCAAGCGGCTCAAAAGCTCAAGCAGTTGGATACGATCTTGCTCAGGCAGAATCGCTAAGCTAATACCACTGACAAACACCATATCAACTTGATTGAGTGATTCCGCCACACGTTCAAACTCAGCGTGTTGGAGCAAGTAGCGCGCTGCCGATTGATTACGCCAGTAAAGAAAAGTGCGCTCGCCTTGGTCATCCAACTGAATCAGATATAGGCCCGGCGTGCGCGTTTCGTCTCTCAAGACTAGCTCCGTAGCCACACCTTCTTGTTGCCAACGCGCCACCATGCCGTCACTCAGTGGATCTGTCCCCATGGCAGTGACGTATTGCACCTGCACTTGCGGTGATGCCTCTAAGGCTTGGCTGCAACGGCTGAGGTAAACCGCCGCGTTAAGGGTGTCGCCACCAAACGTCTGCTGCATGTCGCCAAACGGCTTGCCGTTAAACTCGATCATGCATTCGCCAAGTATTGCGATTGTCTTCATAACAGTTCTTTTAAGCATGCTGAAGAGACCTGTCGCAGATGGACACGACAGGTCTACATAGATAGAAGAGAGGATTATTTATTATCGATGCGTACAAACATCATGGTCATTGCGAATGACAGCGTAAACACGCCAATCACACCCAATACCGCTTGAACAAAGTTCTGAGTACCACTTGCCAAGTAAGCTGGCAGGCTGAATACCGAAGATAGGATGTAGCTTGTTAGGTGTGTATCGATAGTCACAGAAATCGCGCCTACGATACCCGTTGCCAAGCTCGCCATGAATAGTGCTTTAGTGTACTTAGTCAGTACGCCGAACAACGCTGGCTCTGTGATACCAAGGATTGCGGTCACACCCGAGCTTACGGTTACTGAAGATTGCTCTTTGCTTGCGTATTTACGTTGCTTGTACCAAATCGCCATCGTCGCGCCTGCAATACCTAGGTTACCCAGACACATAATTGGCATCAGCAAATCTTTTCCGTACAGCGCGAAGTTATTCAAGCTGATTGGCGTCATGCTGTGGTGAATACCGAACACAATGGTAATGGGACGAGTTAGACCAAACACGAATCCGGTCAGCGTTGGTGAGATCTCTAATAGTGAGCTCACTACCCAACCAGCGCCGTTACTTAGCCACATCCCCGCAGGGGCAACAACAGAGAGCACAAGAGTCGACGTCACAGTGAAAGCAAGTAGCGGCGTGAATACTGGTTTGGCAGAAGCAGGAACTAACTTATCTACCATAGGGGTGATTTTGGACAGCACCCAAACCGCTAGAATCGCAGGTACGATCGCGCCGCCGTAGTTAAGCAGCTCAATTGGAATCACACCAAATACGTTCAATTCCGGTGCATTGCCAGCTTCAGAAAGAATGGTCGCTTTTTCCAATAGTTTTGGCGACATCATCGCCGCAGCCACTGCTAACGCAATGTATTCGTTCACTTTAAACACTTTCGCCGCAGAGAAAGAGACCAGCATAGGTAGGAAGAAGAACACCGCGAGAGAAATCGAACGGAAGAAGAAAACGGTATCTGAGCTTTCTGAAATCACGTTGGTCGCAATTAAGCCCGATAGCAGCCCCATCAACATGCCCGAGCCCGCAATCGCTGGCACGACAGGGCCAAAGATGCCCGCCACCACGCGCATTGCGTTTTGGAATAGCTTGCCTTTCTCTTGCTCGATTTCTGCATCTTCTGGTGCTGCACTTGCCCCAGACAAGGCTAAGTACCATTTTTCAACGTCGACACCGATGATCACCTGCGTCTGACCTTGTCCAAGCACCACGCCTTTTACGCCTTGAATTGCTTCAAGTTTTGCTTTGTCGGCTTTCGATTCGTCCACCAGTTTGAAGCGCAAGCGGGTCATGCAGTGGGTAATGTTAGCAATGTTCTCGTTGCCGCCAAGGGCCGCGACCAATTCTTGTAGTTTCATGCTAAAGCTGTCTGCCTTACCTGACGACGCATCGCCAGTTGCCATGTTTGTTTGTGTCAATTGCATCATACTTTCCTATGTGCTTTGTCTGCTCATTCACTGCGCTCATCTTAGCTACTGGAGGTATTTATCCAATCGACAAATTAGTGATTAAACTCACATTAAAACGGCTAAAAATTAAATTTTCGGCTTTTTTCGCCAATTGGTTCGTTTTTCTTGCCGAATTCAAAACAGGAACGAACCAGTTAAATTTAAGCATAATTTACCGCTTGTAATTTGTATTTTTTCACGCTTATATAAAATAAATCCTGTTAACTAGAGATAGTTTGAAGTGAACAAAAATACCATATCAAATATTGAGTGCGTGATTACCAAGCCAGACAGACATAACCTGATTACTGTTATTGTAAAAACAGAATCTGGTGTAACGGGCTACGGTTGTGCGACATTCCAACAACGACCATTGGCAGTAAAAACCATGGTTGATGAATATCTTAGGCCATTATTAATTGGTAAAGATGCAAATAATATTGAAGATCTGTGGCAAATGATGATGGTCAATGCATATTGGCGCAATGGCCCAGTGATCAACAATGCTATTTCTGGTGTTGATATGGCACTTTGGGATATTAAGGCAAAAATAGCCAACATGCCGCTTCATCAATTACTTGGTGGTAAGTCTCGTGATGCTATTCAAGTATATACGCATGCCACCAGCGATACGATGGAAGGCTTGTATGAGCAAGTCGATAAATACTTAGAACAGGGTTATCAACATATTCGTTGTCAGTTAGGTTTCTACGGCGGTGTGCCAGAAAATATTCAAACGGCGCAAAACCCAACCCAAGGCTCTTACTACGACCAAGACCAATATATTGAAAACACGGTAGAAATGTTCAAAAACCTACGTGAGAAATATGGTAAGCAATTCCATATTCTTCATGATGTACACGAGCGTTTGTTCCCAAACCAAGCGATTCAATTCGCGAAACAAGTCGAACAGTATAACCCGTTCTTTATTGAAGATATTTTGCCGCCAAGTCAGACAGAATGGTTGGATAATATTCGCAACCAATCGAGCGTATCTCTGGCTTTGGGTGAGCTGTTTAACAACCCTGAAGAGTGGAAAGCGTTGATCATCAATCGCCGTGTCGACTTCATCCGTTGCCACGTGTCACAAATCGGTGGTATCACACCAGCACTGAAACTCGGTCACTTCTGTGAGAGCTTTGGCGTTCGTATTGCTTGGCACTGCCCACCTGATATGACGCCAATTGGCGCCGCAGTGAATACTCACTTAAATGTGCATCTACATAACGCTGCGATTCAAGAACATGTAGAGTACAAAGCCAATACACAGCGCGTCTTCCCGAACGCAGCAGAGCCAATCAACGGTTACCTATACGCATCTGAAATTGCAGGTATCGGTGTGGAGATGGATCGCGAAGCGGCACAAGACTTCCCTGTTGAATACCGCCCACACGAATGGACGCAAAGTCGTTTACCAGACGGCAGTATTCATACGCCTTAATGCCTCGTTTGTCCTAGCGACGACGTTAAATGTAAACCTAAAAAAACGACCGCTATTCGCGGTCGTTTTGATCTCGGTAGTTAAGACTCTCGGGATTAAACTTGGTGTGATAAGTACACTGGTAATTAATATCAATAATATCGCTCACCACAAAGACTTCACCTGTTTTTAAGAATCCTCGATTAGTAATATTCATCGCGGAACTATTACGTTTACAACCCAATAAATCCGCATCTTCTTTAGAAACATTAATTGCTTGATAAGTAGTTAAATAACTGTCGATTTCTAAACCTAAAGATAACACGTGTTTCTGTAGTGAACTTTCAATAATCTCATCGGTAATTTTAGGAAACATACTTACGGGTAATTTTGTTTCCTCAATCTGTGTCACTTTACCCTGAATTAATCGCAGACGTTTAATATTCCATAGATATTCATCTTCTTCGATAGAAAACATCTGCATTTCGTGCGTAGTCGGCAAACGTTTATTTAGTTTCATTTTCTTGTATGAAATCTCACCAAATTTGTTTTCAGTAACCGAATTATAGATGAGTGGCGAACCAATAATTGAGGTATTAACGAAATAACCCGAACCCACTTTGGATTTAACAATACCAATCGCTTCAAGTTTGGACAGCGCCTTTCGTACCGAAAAACGAGAAATATCGTACTTTTCCGCCAATTCACGCTCAGATGGTAACTTCACATCGATGACGTTTTGGCAAATTTTACTGATGATATCTTGAACTAATTCTTCGTATTTCTTCATAAGCATTCAATTATTATCGACAATAAGTAATTTATACCATTTTTTACTTATCAATATAATCCAAATACCGAAACTTAGAAGCAAAATAGAGAGTGTATACAGGCTCAGTTATTCAGTATTGGGGCTTTTTAAACGACCTGCATCGTTGTCTAGTTTGAATACTCACCTTCTTGTACTGGCTTTGTTGCGTAATTCC